>JBCCTM010000080.1:0-11440 GCA_039198535.1 Pseudomonadota bacterium | reverse complement strand
TGGCGCGGCGGGGCGGTCCGCTCCTGCCGCCCTATGAGGGGCTCGACACGCTCGAACGCTTGCACCGGGAAATCGCCGCCCTGGCGCCCGAGATGGTGATCTCTCTGGGCGACGGCTTCGACGACGCCCGGGCCGCGCAGGCGCCGGACGCCGCGTTGCGCGATACGCTGCTGCGGCTCATGGCGGGACGGCGTTGGGTCTGGATCCTCGGCAATCACGACCCGGCCCCCCCAAGCTTTGGCGGCGAGGCGCGCACATCGCTGGCGCTCGGCCCGCTGCGTCTGCGCCATGCCGCGTTACGGCGCCCAGCCGAGCCCCACACCCCCGAGGCTCCGCCCGAGCCCGTCGAGATCTCCGCGCATTATCACCCGAAGGCGCAGATGGTGATCCGGGGACGCAAGCTTTCTCGACGGTGCTTCCTTTGGGACGGCGCGCGGCTGATCCTGCCCGCTTTCGGCGCTTATACGGGCGGTCTTCCGGCGGACGACCCGGCCTTCGACGCGCTGATGGGCGCGGACGCGCTCGCCTTGGTGCTGTCTGGAGACCGGGTGTTGCCGTTCCCACGCGCGCGCCGTCCCTGAGTCGCCCCCAGATTTATCCACCGAGCGAACGGCGCCGCCGCCGCTAGATCTCAGACCAAAACGCCGCAAATGCGCGCCTCGGCTGTGTCCTCCCTGCGGAAAACGCCTTTGGAGGCCCCGCCCTCTCGCCTCAGAGGCGAAACCGACGCAGGGCGTATCCTTGACAGTCCGCCCCGAGCGCGGTTGCTCGGGGGCGACACGGTGGGGTTACGGGGGTGCAATGCGCGGTGGGAGTAACTGTGGCGAAGCGGGTCACGCCGCCGCGCGGCGCGTGGTTAGGCCGCCCGCGGCCAGGAGCGCTCGGGCGCTCGCGACCCTCGCGCTCGCGGGCGTCATCGCCGCCGCCGCCGGGGGAATGGCGGCGAGCCAGAGCGTCTCGCTCGAGGAGCAGGGCTCGGGGACAAACGGCGTCAAGAATTTCACCTACACCCGCTCCGTGGCCACCGAAGCGTTCAGCGACGCGATTTTGACCGTGACGTTGATCGGCGATTTTAACGACTCAGACGAGAACGCCGAGATCTTCCTCGACGGCATCTCCTTCGCCACGGTTCTCGACAACACCAACAGCAATGACACCGGCGATCTCAGCGGCGACCAGGGGCAGGTTTGCGTCGCTCAGACCATCAATCTCACAATCCCCGAAGCGACCCTCAATCCGTTGATCGCCGATGGGGCGTTGACGGTGAAAGTGCGGACCTCCTCCACCGTCAGCGGCGCGGGCGCCTGCATCAGCGGCGGCATTCATATCTCCGCCGCCGTCTCTGGAGCGCTTCAGTATGTCTCGGTCGACCCGAGCATCGCCCTTGCGAAAGCAGCGGCGGACAGAGCGGCGTCGATCGCCGCTAAGCAGGCGGCGGAGGAAGCCGCCGCGGAAGCCCGCGTCGAGCAAGCGGAGGACAACGCAGAGAGCATCACCACCTCGCGCACAACCCTCACCATGACCAACATGCCCGCTCTCGCGGGGCGCCTAGCGGGCAAGCAAGCCCGCACCATCACGCCACCGGTGACGCCGCCAAGCCGTGGCGGTGGCGGCCCGGGGGGCGCGACAAGGGGCGTCACGGGGGGCGCTTCTGGGGGCGGCGCCTTCAGCGCGACCAACAGCCTGGCGGGTTTTGTGGCGGAGCAAAGCGGCGCCCAGGCTGCGCCGGCCTATGCGCGTCTTCTCGGCGCGGGCGACGCGTCTAGCGGGCGCGTGAGCTTCAGCACCGACCTCGACACCATCTTGGCGGCGGCGCGCTCGAATTTCAGCGAAGACGGCTCCGGGTCGGACCCCGGCCTCGCCGCCGAAGGCGTGTCCATCGATTTCTGGCTTGGCGCGACCTACAGCTATTTCGAAGCCACCAGCGACGGGCTGCACACGGAAGGCGATCTGGCCTCGGCGCAGTTGGGCGTCGACGGGAGGCTCAGCGACAGTCTGTTGATCGGCGTGGCGGCGTTCGGAGATTTACTGTCCAGCGAGGTGGAGAACGGCTCGGACACCACGGGCCTCGGTTTCCTCACGGGTCCTTATGTGGTGGCCACTCTGGACCCAAATCTCTATGTCGAGGCGCTGGCGGCGGTGGGGCGGGCCTATAACACCATCGAGACGCCGGGCCAGAACGACGCCGAGTATGAAAGCGACCGGCTGCTCCTGACCGCGCGGATCTCAGGCGATTGGACGGCTGGCGCGTGGTCTTTCCGACCTTCAAGCCGGATCTCCTATTACGCTGAGAAGCGAGAGGCCTTCGACGACGGCACGGGTGGGATCGCCGAAGGCGACACCACGATTTTGGGAGAACTCCGCTTCGGCCCGGAAGTGGCCTACACCTATGCGTTCGAGGATGGCTCCGCGCGGCCGTTTGTGGGGCTTGAAGGCGTCTGGGCCTTTCACTCCAGCGCGCACACGCCCGAGACCCGAGCGTTTGGCGCAGAGACGGTCAGCGCGAGCGTGATGGTCGGCCTGGACGGCCAGTTGGGGCGGACCAGCTTTCGCGCCGGTGGACGCTTCGACGGCGTGGCGGACGAAAACCTCGACAGCCTCACCGGTGAGATCACCCTCCGCGTGCCGCTTAACTGACCGGCCTGAAGTCGCATGACGCGCGCTTCGTTTCCGAAAACCTCGGAAACGTTTGAGCGGGGCGCGCGGCGGACGTATCTACCGAACAGGCAACCCGGATCCAGCGACAGGAGCGCTCCCGTGGCCCCAGGGGCGAGCACCGCGAAACTCTATGATATTTCAGGCAAGAAGGTCTTCGTCGCCGGCCATCGAGGCATGGTGGGCGCGGCGATCACGCGCCGTCTTGAGAAGAACGATGTGGAGCTGATCGCCGCGGGCAGAGACGTGCTCGATCTCCGGGATCAGGCGGCGACCCGCGCGTTCATCGCGGACCGTCGGCCTGAGGTGATCTTCATGTCCGCCGCCACCGTCGGCGGCATCGTGGCCAATAACAGCCGCCCGGCCGAGTTCCTCTACGACAATCTCGCCATGGAATGCAGCGTGTTCGACGCTGCGCTGCGGGCGGATGTGGAGCGCGTGGTGTTCTTGGGCTCAAGCTGCATCTACCCGAAATTCGCGGAGCAACCGCTGCGAGAGGAGGCGCTGCTGACGGGCCCGTTGGAGCCGACCAATGAATGGTACGCCATCGCCAAAATCGCCGGGCTGAAGCTCGCCGAGGCCTACCGACGGCAATACGGGCGCCGAGACATCTCGGCGATGCCCACAAACCTCTACGGGCCGGGGGACAACTTCAATCTCCAGAACTCCCATGTGATCCCGGCGCTGCTCCGCAAAGCCCATGACGCCAAGCTCGCCGGCGCGGCGGAGATGTCGGTCTGGGGCACGGGCGAGGTGCGGCGGGAGTTTCTCTACGTGGAGGATCTGGCGGACGCTCTGGTTTTCCTGGCCGAGCGCTATGACGACGCCGGGCACATCAATGTCGGCGTGGGCGAAGACGTTCGGATCCGGGACCTCGTCTCAGAGGTGATGCGCGCGGTCGGCTATGACGGCGCCGCGGCCTACGACACCAGCAAACCCGACGGCACGCCGCGCAAGCTCATGGACGTCTCCAAACTCAGCGCCCTCGGCTGGCGCGCGAGCACCTCGCTCCAGGACGGCCTCGCGAAAAGCTACACCTGGTTCCTCGACAACGCCGATGCATTGAGAGTTTAGCGACGCCCCGCAAAAATCCTCAGACCAGGGCGTTTCTCGCGACACGCTTCCGCAGACGGGGCTAAGCCTGGCCTAAGGGTTCGGGGTGAGGCGCCGTTGAAGGAGCTTGAGTTTCCTCGAACCAGGGCCCTGAGAGCGGCCATAGCGAAATCAATTGAGAAGCAAATTGGCGACTGCGACGAAGGCGAGCGTCAAGCCTGAGACAACCACATAGGGGTAGGCGATGACCTCGCGACGCATCTTCTCGGTCGAGTGGTTCAGGCTCGACGCGGTGGCGATGAGCGCCGCGATCTCCGCATCAAGGTCTGCGCCTTGCTTGCCCATCAGAGCTCTCGTTTCCTAAGCCGCCGCGCGAAGGCTCTCAACGTTTCTCCAAGACGCCTGCCGCCCGTCAGGTTGGTCGCGACCTCCCCGTTTCTGGCATGATGCGGTTGGTGGAGCCTTTTGGATCGATCTCTAACCAAGGCTCTCGTCGTTTCTGCGAAACGCCTGCCGCCTGCGACGCTGGTGATCGTTTCCGCGTTTCGAGCGAAACGCGATTGGTGGAGGGGATAGGATTCGAACCTATGTAGGGTTTCCCCGACGGAGTTACAGTCCGTTGCATTTGACCGCTCTGCCACCCCTCCAGGCGACGCGCTCGCGGGGCTGGCGCGGGGCCAGATGCGGGCGAAGCCGAGCGCCGTTGAATAGGTATCCGCGGGGGCCAGGTCAAGGCGAAGGCCGTCGCGGAGCGGCGATCCACCCTAAAGCGCTCAGGTGAAAGCGGCTTAGGCGCTTGCTCTCGGGGGCGCGCCTGCGCGAAGAGGGGCGGAGATCGCGCGTCTGGGAAGTCGCGCGGCCGAGGGTGCGACCTCGCGCCGAGCAGCCCATCCACCCGTCCCTCAGGAGCCGCTTCCCGCCATGGCCGATCCTCAGCCGCCCTCTAAACGCCATGCCAGGCCGCCGCGCGGGCGGGAGGGTGGCGCGTCCTCCCGGTGGCGAGACGCGCCGCGCGGCGGCCGGGGGCGGCGGTCGGACCGCGGGAGGGGGGCCGACGCGAGCGCCGAGGGCGGCGTCTGGCTGTTCGGCCTCCACGCCGTGCGCGACGCTCTGGCCAATCCGCGCCGCGCCAAACGACGGCTGATCCTGACGCCCAACGCGCTTCAGAAACTGGAGGAGGCGGTCGCCGATGCGGGCCTGGAGCCTGAGATGTCCGACCCCCGGGCCTTCAGCGCGCCCCTCGATCCCAGCTCCACCCATCAAGGCGCGGCTCTCCTCGCCGACCCGCTCGACTGGGGCGCGCTCGAGGCGCTGTGCGAGCCCGCGGACGCCGGCGACGCGCCTCGGGTGGTGCTGCTCGACCGGGTGACCGACCCCCACAATGTGGGCGCGATCCTGCGCTCGGCGGAGGTGTTCGGCGCCCGCGCCGTGATCGCCCCCTCGCGCCACGCAGCGCCGGAGAGCGGCGCCCTGGCCAAGGCCGCCTCGGGCGCGTTGGAGCGACAACCGTATCTGCGCGTGCGCAATCTGGCCCGCGCCATGGCGGCGCTACAAGGCATGGGCTACGTGATGGTCGGCCTGGACGGCGACGCGGGTTTGACGCTGGAACAGGCGGTGGAGGCCGCGGAAGCCGCGCCGCTCGGCCTCGTGCTCGGCGCGGAGGGCGCGGGCCTCAGGCAGCTCACGCGGGAGAGCTGCGACGCCTTGGCCCGCATTGAAGGCGGCGCGGGCGCGTCGCTCAACGTCTCCAACGCCGCCGCCGTGTCGCTCTACGCCGCCAGATCGCGGCGCTCCGCGGGGCGCGCGCCGTGAGCGCGCAGCCGCCGGGTCCCCTGGCGCCAGATCTCAGGTCGCATTGGGTGTCCCTGATGGCGGCGTTCAAGGTGGATCCGCGAAGCGAGGCGGCGGAGGATTGGGGCGCGGTCTTCACCGCAGCTTACACCGCGCCCGCGCGCCACTACCACGGGGCCGCGCATATCTGCGCATTGTTCGACCGGCTGGAGGCGTGGGCCGCTCAGGCCCGAGATTTGCCGCTTCTCCAACTCACCGCCTTCACCCATGATCTCGTTTATGACGGCGCGCCCGGGGCCGATGAGCGCGCCAGCGCCGCGCAGGCGGAGCTCTGCGGCCTCGCCCTCGGGCTCTCGATCGCGCGCATTGACCGCATGATCCGCTGGATCGAGGCCACAGCCGGCCATGCGCCGCTGCCGCACGACCCCGACGGCCAGCTGTTCCTCGACGCGGACCTCGAAATCCTCAGCGCGGCCGAGCCGGACTATGACGCCTACGCCGCAGCGATCCGGAGGGAATACGCCCATGTCGACGAGGCCGTCTTCCGCGCCGGCCGAGCGGGGGCGATGCGCCTGTTTCTCGAACGGCCGACCATCTACGGCCACCCGGCGACGCCGCCCTGGTGGGAGGCCAGGGCGCGCGCCAACATCGCGCGCGAGATTGAGATGTTAGACGCGGGCTGACCGGCCTGGCGGTGACGCTCTTATGCGGCCGAGCTTTCCTGTTCCGGCCGGTCCTGCATTGTCTCAGACACCCGAATGAATTCAGCCTCCACAGCCTCAAAAGCCGCGACAACATCCGGGTCGAAATGGGCGCCCGCGCCCTCGCGGATAATGGCGGCCGCCTTCGCATGGGGCATGGCCGGCTTGTAGACCCGCTGGGTGCGCAGCGCGTCATAGACGTCCGCCACCGCCATCAGCCGCGCCGACAACGGGATCGCCTCGCCCGCAAGCCTGTGCGGATAGCCGGAGCCATCCCATTTCTCATGGTGGCTGAGCGCGATGTCATGGGCCATCGACAGAAATGACGAGCCATCGAGCTGGCGGTCCGCCTCCCGCAGCGCCGCCGCGCCGAGGGCCGCATGGGTCTTCATGATTTCGAACTCTTCCGCCGTAAGCCGCCCGGGCTTGGTCAAGATAACGTCCGGGATCCCGACCTTGCCGATGTCATGGAGCGGCGCGGAACGGTGCAGAAGCTCCACATAATCGTCAGTTACATAGTCCTGATACGGCGCGTTCTTCTGCAGCTCGCGTGCGAGCAGGACGATGTAGTGCTGCGTCCGTTTGAGGTGCAGCCCCGTCTCATTGTCGCGCTTGGCGGAAAGCGAGACGAGCGCGTTGATCGCGACGTCGCGGGTCCGCTCGACCTCCTCCAGGCTGCCCTCAAGCTGCGTGATCATCTGATTGGTGAGTTGAGCGATCCGGCCAAGCTCATCATTGGAGGCCACCGTCACGCGACCGCCAAGCTCTCCCTTAGAGACCGCCTGCAACGTGGCCTCTTCATCTTGGAGGCTGAATTCGATCCTCTTCGCGTACTGGCTGATCACCCGGAAGAGATACGCGCCCATCACCCCCAGAATGAACGCTAACTCCATGAAAACAAGCGCTTGCGCGCGGAACGGGTCGACCTGCTGGTTGGCGACCCAAAGGATGTCCTTCAACACCACGAGCACGACCACAACGGACACCGCCGCCATGTTGGTCATCGAGAACAGCACGAAGCGCGTCTGATACGGCATGAAGTGCGAGGAGACCGGGAAGGCCTCTCGACGCCGCCGCAACTCCCGCGCGAGGTTGATCTCCCGCGCAAAAGTCAGGTCGAGCGCGACGTAAAAGCCGATGGCGAGGAAGCCGACGAGCACTTTGGAGCCGCTGTGCACCAGCGGAAAGCCGAAGGCGATCGCGTTCCACGCGGCGACGGCGAAGCCGCACAGGACGAAGACGCTGAAATCCGCCCAGAACATCCAAGTGAGCGAGCGCTCTACGGGCACTTTCCGCAGGCCCCGTTGCGCAAGCAGGCGCAAGAAAAAGCCCGCCGTCAACGCCACCGCCGGCGGGGCCAGCAATTGCCAAGCGGACAGGCCTTCCAGGAACGGACACACTTGGTAGCCGTAGAGGAAGAACGGCGCCAAGCAGATCACGTAATGGATCGCCGTCAGCCGTGACGCGTCATCCCAATCTCGCGGGGCGGACGCCCGCTTTCCGCTCTGATCGATCGTTGTATTAAGGCCCGACATCACACCTGCTCGGCTGTCGTAAAGAACAGACGGCAGGGTGTCGGCGGCGGGTTAAGATCGGATGAGATAAGACCCGTCACCGGACTGCGCGGCGATCACAATTTGCGCCGCGCCGCGTCTCTCACGCCCTCGTGAAAAGTCTTACTCAGCCGCAACGGTCTCCGGCGCGGGTTGCTCGCCGGGCGCATAGGCGAGGTTCGGCGCCAGCCAGGTCTCCACCTCTTCAAGGGACGCGCCCTCCCGGCGGGAGAGATCGCGCGTCTGATCCCGGTCGATCTTGCCCACGCCGAAATAGGCGCTGTCGGGATGGGAGAAGTAGAGGCCGGAGACGGCGGCCGCGGGCCACATGGCGCAGCTCTCGGTCAGCGTCAGGCCGGTATTGGCTTCGGCGTCCAACAGCGCGAACAGCGCCCGCTTTTGACGATGGTCCGGGCAGGCCGGATAACCCGGGGCCGGGCGCACGCCACGGTATTTCTCGGCGATCATCGCCTCGTTGGAGAGCTCTTCATTGGGCGCGTAGCCCCAGAACTCCTCCCGCACGCGCTGATGCAGCCGCTCGGCGAAGCTCTCGGCCAGGCGGTCTCCAAGGGCTTGCACGAGGATCGAATTGTAGTCGTCGCCCGCCTCTTTATAGCGGTCCGCCATCACATGGACGCCGTCGCCGGCGGTCACGGCGAAGCCGCCGATCCAATCCGGCGTGCCTCCTGGGGCGACGAAGTCCGCCAGGCAGAAATTCGGCCGGCCGCGGGTCTTCGCGCCCTGTTGGCGGAGCATATGGAAGGTGGTCGCAATCTCGCTGCGGCTCTCATCGGTGTAGATGGCGATGTCGTCATCGCCGACGCGATTAGCCGGCCAGAAACCGAGCGCCGCGCGGGGGCGGAACCATTTCTCGCCAATGATCTGCTGCAACATCGACAGGGCGTTCTCGTAAAGCTCCCGCGCCGCGGGGCCTTTCGCCGGGTGATTGAGGATGTCCGGATAGCGCCCACGCAGCTCCCAGGTTTGGAAGAAAGGCGTCCAATCGATGGTCTGGGTCAACTCGGCCAGATCGTAATCGTCGAAGGCGCGCACCCCCGTGAACTCAGGCTGAGGCGGCGCGTAATCGGAGAAATCGGGGCGGAACGCGTTGGCGCGGGCCTCCGCGAGGGTGCGGCCCACGCCGCGATCGGCGCCGGCGCCCATGCCCTCGCGCAGCCGCTCCTGCGACGCCGCCGTCTCGCTCAGGAACGCGCCCCGGCTTTTGTCGGACAGCAGCTTCGAGACGACGCCCACGGCCTTGGACGCGTCATCCACATGGATCACGCCGTTGGCGTATTTCGGCGCAATCTTCAGCGCAGTGTGCTTCTTCGAGGTGGTGGCCCCGCCGATCAGCAGCGGCAACGCCATGCCGCGACGTTTCATCTCGGATGCGACGTCGACCATGCGGTCAAGGCTCGGCGTGATCAGCCCGGAGAGCCCGATCACATCCACACTCTCTTCTTCAGCTTTATTCAAGATGTCTTCGGTGGGCACCATCACGCCCATGTCGACCACGTCGTAATTATTACACTGCAACACGACGCCGACGATATTCTTGCCGATATCGTGCACGTCGCCCTTCACAGTCGCCATGAGGATTTTGCCTTTGGCGGACTTATCGCCGGAGAGCCGTTTCTCCTCCTCCATGAAGGGGATGAGGTGGGCGACAGCCGCTTTCATAACGCGGGCGGACTTTACGACCTGCGGCAGGAACATTTTGCCCTCGCCGAACAACTCGCCGACCACGTTCATCCCGTCCATCAGCGGGCCTTCGATCACGTCGAGCGGGCGGTCTGAGGCCTGGCGCGCCTCCTCGGTGTCCGCCACCACATGGTCGCCGATCCCGTGGACCAGCGCATGGCGAAGGCGCTCTGAGACCGGGCCCTCGCGCCATTTCGGATCTTCTTTCTTCTGCGCCGCGCCGCCCTCGCCTTTGTATTTATCGGCGACGTCGAGCAGCCGCTCGGTGGCGTCCTCACGGCGGTTGAGCAGCACGTCCTCGACGCGCTCCTTCAGCTCCTCGGGAATGTCGTCATAGACGGTGACCTGGCCGGCGTTGACGATGCCCATGGTCATGCCGGCGCGGATGGCGTGATAGAGAAACGCGGAGTGCATCGCTTCGCGCACCGGATTGTTGCCTCGGAACGCAAAGGAAATGTTCGACACGCCCCCCGAGACATGGACGCCCGGCATCGCCTCCCGGATCCGGCGCGTTGCCTCGATGAAGGCCACGCCGTAGTCGCGGTGCTCCTCGATGCCCGTGGCCACCGCGAAGATGTTGGGGTCGAAAATGATGTCCTGCGGCGGGAAACCAAGATCCGTGAGCAGATCGTAGGAGCGTTGGCTGATCTCGAGTTTGCGGTCCGCCGTCTCGGCCTGGCCCTGCTCGTCAAACGCCATCACCACCACCGCCGCGCCGAAGCGGCGGATGGCGCGGGCCTGCTCAAGGAAGGGCGCGTCGCCTTCCTTCAGGCTGATGGAGTTCACCACCGCCTTGCCCTGCACGCATTTCAGGCCCGCCTCGATCACCTCCCATTTGGAGCTGTCGATCATGATCGGCGCGCGGCTGATGTCGGGCTCGGAGGCCATGAGGTTGAGGAAGGTGCGCATGGCCTCGACGCCGTCGAGCAAGCCGTCATCCATGTTCACGTCAACGATCTGCGCGCCGTTCTCAATTTGCTGGCGCGCAATCTCGAGGCCGGCCACGTAATTGCCGGCCATGATCAATTTCTTGAATTTGGCCGAGCCCGTGACGTTGGTCCGCTCGCCAATATTGATGAAGCTGCCGGTGCTCACGCCGCCTCCTCCTCAAGCCCGCTCGACGGGGCTTCATACATCTCCAGGCCCGACAGGCGTAAGCGGGTGGAGGCCGCCGGGATCACCCGGGGCGTCTTGCCGGCGACGGCGTCGCCAATGGCTTCGATATGGGCGGGCGTGGTGCCGCAGCAGCCACCCACCAGGTTCACGAGGCCCTCATCGGCCCAATCGCCGAGAAACTTCGCCGTCTCGGAAGGGGTCTCGTCATAGCCGCCCATCTCATTGGGCAATCCAGCGTTTGGATAAGCGCTGACCCGTGTGTCGGCGACGCCGGCCAAGGTTTTGATATGGGGGCGCATCTCCGCCGCCCCGAGGGCGCAATTCAAGCCGATGCTGAACGGGCGCGCATGGGACATGGAGACCCAGAACGCCTCCGGCGTCTGCCCCGTGAGCGTGCGCCCCGAGCGGTCCGTGATGGTGCCCGAGATCATGATCGGCGGCACGTCCACGCCTTCGTCCCGCAGCGTCTCAAGCGCATAGAGCGCCGCCTTGGCGTTGAGCGTGTCGAACACCGTCTCCACCAGGATCAGATCGACCTCGGCGTCGATCAGGCCGCGCGCCGCCTGGCCATAAGCTTCCGCCAGCGTATCGAAGGTCACGGCGCGGTAGCCCGGATCGTTCACATCCGGTGAAATCGAAGCCGTCTGATTTGTGGGCCCGATCGCGCCCGCCACCCAGCGGGGCCGCTCATCGGTGGCCGCCGCGTCCGCCGCCTCCCGGGCGAGCTTCGCCGAAGCGATATTCAACTCCACGCTCACCGGCTGCAGATCATAATCGGCCTGGCTGATGCTGTTGGCGTTGAACGTGTTGGTGGAGAGGATGTCCGCGCCGGCGGCGAGGAACTGGGCGTGGATGTCCCGGATCATGTCG
>JBCCTM010000079.1:0-11525 GCA_039198535.1 Pseudomonadota bacterium | reverse complement strand
CCGGGTCGGATCCGAAACAGATCGCCAAGCGCGTCCGCCACGGAGCGGTCGATTTGCGCCGCGGTCCGCGCCCGCGCCACAGCCGGGGCGCCCAAGGCGGCCGCCGCTCCTATTGTTGCGCCGCCGATCGCGCCGAGCGTCCGCCTGCGGCTCCATCCCCCGTCGAGCGGTGCGCGTTTAGCGCAATCCTTGTCGGTGTCGTCCCGATCCATATGCGTCCCCTCCACGCCAAATTTCCTTTTTACGCGTGAGGGTTGTCACATGTGATCTTGTCCGACATGCGGCGGCGGTCGGCCGACGCGATGTCGTGGCCGCGGCGTAAGGCCGGCGCGGTGGCGGTCTTAGCCGAACATGTCGCGACAGGCCTCAAGGCTGTCCACGAGCACGTCCACCTCCTCGCGCGTGTTGTAGAGCCCAAAGCTCGCCCGAGTGGTGGCGCTGACGCCCAGATGCTTCATCAGCGGCTGCGCGCAATGATGTCCCGCCCGCACCGCCACGCCGCGGCGGTCGATCACCGTCGAGATGTCATGGGGATGGGCGTCCTCCATGGTGAAGCTGAAGATCGCCGCCTTGTCGGGCTGCGCGCCATGGAGGGTGAGCCAGTTCAACCCCGTCAACCGCTCCGTCGCATAGGCCGCGAGGTCCTGCTCATGGGCCGCCACCGCCTCCATGCCGAGCGTCGTCAGGTAATCGAGCGCCGCGCCTAAGCCGATCACTTGGACGATGGGCGGCGTGCCGGCCTCGAATTTATGGGGCGCGTCATTGTACGTGACCCCGTCCAGAGAGACCTCGCGGATCATGTCCCCGCCGCCGATGAAGGGGTGCATCTCCCCATAGCGCTCGGCGCGCGTGTAGAGCGCGCCGACGCCGGAGGGGCCGTAGAGCTTGTGGCCCGTGACTGCGTAGAAATCGCAACCGAGGGTCGCCACATCCACCGGCATGTGCACCGCCGCCTGGCTGCCATCGACCATCACCGCCGCGCCCCGCGCATGGGCGGCTTCCGTGATCGCTTTGACGTCCACCACGGTGCCGAGCACGTTGGAGAGATGGGTCACCGCGACGAGCTTGGTCCGCTCGCTCATCGCCGCGATCACTTTCTCCGCCGGCAAACCGCCATCGGCGTCCGGCGCCACCCAAACCAGTTTGACGCCTTGGCGCTCGCGGAGGAAATGCCAGGGGACGATGTTGGCGTGATGCTCCATCACGGTGAGCAGGATTTCATCGCCGTCGCGTAATCTCGGCGCAGCCCAGGCGTGGGAGACCAGATTGATGGCCTCCGTGGTCCCGCGGGTGAACACAATCTCCCGCGCCTCTCGCGCGCCAAGAAAGGCGCGCATTTTCTCCCGCACGGCCTCATAATTGTCTGTGGCCAGATTGGAGAGATAGTGCAGTCCGCGATGCACATTGGCGTAGGAGTGGGAATAGGCCTCCGTGACGGCGTCGATCACCTGCCGCGGTTTCTGCGCGCTGGCCCCATTGTCGAGGTAGGTCAGAGGTTTCCCATGGATCTCCCGCGACAGGATCGGGAAGTCCGCCCGGATCTCCGTCACATCGTAAGACATTCTCGCATCACCCTTTCGCACGGCCCGCGCACGAACAAAGGCGCGCGTCAGCCGGACATGGATCCAAAGATAATCGCCGTCACCAAAGTGAGCGCGAACAGGACGCCTAACCCAATCACGAAAACGGCCGCTTCGCTTTCAAAGTTATGCGCCTCCGCGAGGAACGCGGCGAACAGGAAGAGGAAATAGAGCAAGGCGGCGAAGGCGACAAACATCCCGAAGGACAAAGCCGCTGGAGACAAGGCCAGGATGGCGATTTGGCCAAGCGCCAGCAACAATGCGCCCGCCAGCGACCACCAGCTCGCCAGAATGAACACATGGGCGAGCGAGGCCGAGCCGCCCGCCGCCATGCCGATGACCCAGCCGAGCATGGAGATGAAGCCGAGCTCCAGGAAGTGGAACAGGAACTGCCGCGCCAACGCGGCCAGCGTTTGGGCCTGGGCGACCCGCGCCTGCACTTCCTCCGCCGTCGCGTCGTCCGCCGGGCTCAACGCCTCGATCAGGGTCACGCCGAACAGCATCTCCGCGGCGCGGATCAGCAAAGTCGACACGACGAAACCCGCGACAGCCATCGCCAGCGCGTCGCTCATATTCGGGCCGGCGTCGAGGATCCGCCGCGCGGAGGAGCGCGGGTCCCGGTAGGCCTCCATGGTGCGCGTTAGCAAAAGCCCAATCATCCACCCGCCTCACTAAAAGCGTTCTCGCTGCGACGACGACGCGTCGCCGCTCGACGCCTGCCCTTCTCGGCGTCGCGCCCTGGGAGTATCCCTCACGCGTGTTAACGCAGTTCCACCGGCGCGCCCAGGCGCCGAAGGGCGACGGCGCTCAGCCGAAGATCTGCACGGCCCCGACCGTCGCGAGAAGCGCCGCCAAGACAACCCCCAGGATCTTCACGCCCGAGCGAAAACCATGGGCTTCAGCGAGGAAGGTCGCCAAGAACCAGAGCCAAAGCGCGCCTAAAACAACTCCGGCGATGGTCTCGGCCGTCGGCGGCGCGGAGGCCATGATCAGCGCGAGCTGCGCGGCGAAGCCGATCGGCGCCACGCAAACCGCCGCCCAGGCCATGGCCGCCCTCGTGCCATAGCCGCCGCCCTCGCCCCCCGCCCAACGCAGCACGGGGGCGGCCAGCGAGGCCAGGAGGTACACGCCCAGCGGGAAGATGATGAAGGAGCCGATCATCATGCCCAGCCGCTCGCTGGTCAGCTTGTCATCCATGGCTTGCGTCAAGGCGGCGCGCTTCTGCGCGTCGCTGAGATCCGCCGGATCGCGTCCTGTATCGTCGGTGTAACGCTGCTCCCATTCGGCGATGAACACCGGGTCAGAGAGGCTCAGCGGCGTCGCCGCGTGGTCGGCGAAACGGCTCATGAAGCCGAACAGCCCGGCGATCATGAGGAAGGTCAACAGGGTCGCTTCGCCCGGCCGCGCCGCCAGCAAGGCGGCGAACTCCCGTCGCGGCGCGCGCCAGCTCGCCCAGATGCGGTCCATGACGCCGCGTCGCGCAGCGGCGCCGCTCTGTTGCTCCGCCATGCGCCTTACCGGATCGCGGCCACGACCAGCGCTCGCGCCTGGTCTCTCACCACATCCGCGAGCGTCTCGTCGGCGATCTCTTCAACGGCTTCTTCTAGAAACGCTTCGATCAGAAGCCGCCGCGCCACGGCCGGCTCCACGCCGCGAGAGCGAAGATAGAACAGCGCGCCCTCATCCAAAGCGCCGGTGGTGGAGCCATGGCTGCACTTCACATCGTCCGCGTAGATCTCCAGCTCAGGCTTGGCGTTGAACGCGGCGCGTTCGGACAGCAGCACCGATTGGCTGATCTGATAGCCATCCGTCTGCTGCGCGCCCTCGCGCACCAGGATCTTGCCCTGAAACACGCCGAGCGCTTTGTCGCTCAACACGTTCTTGAACACCTGCCGGCTCTCGCCGCGCAGCGCGCCATGGGTCAGGAACACCGTGTTGTCGATCTTGGCGTCATCCTTGCCCACCACGCCGCCGGCGATGTGGGCGGAGGCGTCGTCGCCCTCCATCCACAACACGCCCTCATTGCGGATCACGCGCTTATCGCCGGCTCCGGCCAAGGTGAAGCTTTTGAAGGACGCCTCCGCGGCGATGCGGGCGAACAGATGGGTGGCGCCCCGCCGCAGCCGTGGGTCAGTTTGCAGGCGCAGATGATCGAACGCGGCCCCAGGCTTCATCTCGGCTTCCAGAACGGTGGAGTAGCGCGCCGCGCCAACACCGGTCTCCAGCAGAGTGAGGGAAGCGCCGTCCTCCAAAATAGCCAAATGGCGCAGATGAACGCCGCCATCGGTATCGCCGAGATAGCGAATTTCGACGGGTCGAACTGCTTCGCCGGTCACGCGGATCGCCACGCCGTCGGTCGCCAAGGCGCCGTTGAGCGCAGCGAGGGGGCGGGGCACGGGGGATTGACCCAAGCGCTCCAGCGCGCCCAGCTGTTCGGACGCCCAATCCGGCGCGGCGCCCGCCGATAAGACTGCGATCTCAAGAGCGTCGCCGGCCGCGGCTGGATCATCCGATAGGGCGGGCTCAAAGCGCCCCTCGACAAAACAGAGCGTCAGCGGCTCCGCCGCGGCGAAGGGGCTCGCCTCCGGAGCCTTGGGCCCCGCGGCGGGCTGCGTGGTCGATCGCTCGGCGGGCGTCGCTTTCTCATTGAACGCGCTCGGGCTCAGATAGCGCCAATACTCATCCCGCGGCATGGGCGCGCCGAGGGCGCGAAAGCGGTCCGTCGCGTCGCTTTTCAAGCGTGCGAGCGCGCCTGCGCCCGCATCCTCCGCCGCGCCGGCCAGCAGCGTCTCCGTCGCCTCAGCCCTCTGGGCGGCCTGTCGATCATCGGTCATGGTCGAGCCTCCCGCACTCACGCCGCGTTCCGCTTGAGAATGTCGGCGTAGCCTTCATTCTCGACCTGCAGCGCCAGTTCGGGCCCGCCCGTCTCGACGATGCGCCCATCGGCCATGATGTGCACGATATCGGGTTTGATGTGGTCAAGCAGGCGCTGATAGTGCGTGATCACGAGGAAGGAGCGATCCCCCCCGCGGAGGGCGTTCACACCTTGGGCCACCAGCTTCATCGCGTCGACGTCGAGGCCGCTATCCGTCTCGTCGAGCACGCACATCTTGGGCTGCAAGACGGACATCTGAAGGATTTCATTGCGTTTTTTCTCGCCGCCCGAGAAGCCGACATTCACCGAGCGCTTCAGCATTTCGGGGCTGATGTCGAGTTCCTTCGCCTTCGCGCGAACCATCTGCAGAAAATCCTTGGCGGAGATCTCGTCTTCTTCGCGGAGTTTGCGCTGGCTGTTCACGGCTTCGCGCAGGAAGGTCATGTTGCCGACGCCCGGGATCTCCACCGGGTATTGAAAGGCGAGGAACAACCCGGCCGCGGCGCGCTCCTCAGGCTCCATCTCCAAAAGATCTTCGCCGTCGAAATCGACCTCTCCCGCAGTGACTTCATATCCGTCGCGACCGGACAGCACGTAGGACAGGGTGGATTTTCCGGAGCCGTTCGGGCCCATGATCGCGTGGACTTTGCCCGGCTCAAGCTTGAGATCGACGCCTTTCAGAATCACCGTGTCCGGCTCTTCCTCGAGCCGACAGTGCAGATTTTTAATGGTCAGCATGGTTTCGGTCCCCGGGTTTTCTTCGGCGTCGTCGCGGTGAAATCAGTCCGCGGCGCTCCAGGTCGCCAGGCGCCAGCCCCGGCGGTTTAGGCTTAATCCGTATCCGCGCGGCAATGTAGGTCGCCGCTTGGCTGAGAACAGTGGGCGCGCGCCGCCGCGTCTGGTTTCTTCAACCGGGACGAGCGCCGAGCGCAGGCGCTATTCTGTGCTCCCCGTCCGGTCCTCGTCGCCATCCGCGGTCAAACATTCCCTGCATGCGCTCATGGAGGCGCGCCGTTCGCGCCCTCCGCAACATGGTTGTTTTGTACTGCGCCCAAAGCTGCGCGCACACCGCGATTGCGGCGGCGACGAGAAGCGGCGCGGCCGCGGCGTCGAGGAACCGAGATCCATAGACCCCCAGCAACGCCGCCATGGCGATGGCGAGGACAACCCAAGAACACAGTCGGTGCAGCCGGCTATAGCGGCGATGCTCCCGCCGCAGCCACGCGATATTCTCATCGACCACGCTCAGCGAACCGGCGCTCAGATCGTCGCGGGATATCGCGCCGTCAAAACGCGGCTGAGGTCGCTTCGCTGGCGCCGAGCGTGTCACATGGCCGAAGCCTTTGGCGCGTTTGGCGGTTTTCACCCCTTGGCGCCGGCGGGCTTTAGCCAACGGAGCCCTCAAGGCTAATCGCCACCAATTTCTGTGCTTCGACCGCGAACTCCATGGGCAGCTCCTGGAGCACTTCCTTGCAGAAGCCGTTCACCACCAACGCCACCGCTTGCTCTTCATCCATGCCGCGCGCGCGGCAGTAGAAAAGCTGATCGTCGTCCACCTTAGAGGTGGTGGCCTCATGTTCGACGCGGCTCGAATGATTGCGGCATTCGATATAGGGCACCGTGTGCGCGCCACAGGTGTCGCCGATGAGCAAGCTGTCGCACTGCGTATAGTTCCGGCTGTCGGTGGCTTTCGCCCCAATGGACACCTGACCGCGATAGGTGTTTTGCGCCCGGCCGGCGGACACGCCTTTGGAGACGATCCGGCTGCGCGTGTTTTTGCCCAAATGGATCATTTTGGTGCCGGTGTCGGCTTGTTGGGCGTTGTTGGCGATGGCGATCGAATAGAATTCGCCTTGGCTGTTGTCGCCCTTAAGAACGCAGCTCGGGTACTTCCACGTGATCGACGATCCGGTCTCCACCTGCGTCCACATCACCTTGGCGTTTTTGCCACGGCACTCCGCCCGCTTCGTCACGAAATTATAGATCCCGCCTCTGCCCTGGGCGTCGCCGGGATACCAATTCTGCACCGTCGAGTATTTGATCTCCGCGTCGTCGAGGATCACCAACTCAACCACAGCCGCGTGCAGCTGATTTTCGTCGCGCATCGGCGCCGTGCAGCCCTCTAGGTAGCTCACATAGGAGCCTTCCTCGGCGACGATGAGCGTGCGCTCGAATTGCCCGGTGTTCTCGGCGTTGATGCGGAAATAGGTGCTCAACTCCATGGGGCAGCGCACGCCCTGTGGAATGTAGACAAAGGACCCATCCGAGAACACCGCCGCGTTCAGCGTCGCGAACTTGTTATCCACATTCGAGACGACGGAGCCGAGATATTTTCGGACAAGGTCGGGATGGTCTTGAACGGCTTCCGAGATCGAACAGAAGATCACGCCCGCCTTCGCCAGCTCCTCCTTGAAGGTCGTGCCGACGGAGACGCTGTCGAACACAGCGTCGACGGCGACCTTTCGGCCCTCGATGGGCGCGCTCTCCGCGCCTTCGACGCCGGCCAGGATCATCTGTTCTCGGAGCGGGATGCCTAATTTCTCATAGGTCCGCAGCAGCTCAGGGTCGACCTCGTCCAGGGATTTCGGCTTCTCTTTGAAGCTCTTAGGCTGAGCGTAATAATATTGATCTTGGTAGTCGATCTCAGGGAAGTCGACCATGGCCCAGGTCGGCTCCGGCATCGTCAGCCAGCGCCGATAGGCCGCCAGTCGCCATTCCAGCAGCCATTCGGGCTCGTTCTTCTTCGCCGAGATGAGGCGCACGATGTCTTCATTGAGACCCTTCGGCGCGTATTCCGTTTCGATGTCGGTGGTGAAGCCGTATTTGTACGTCCCGGCGAGCGCTTGAACCTTTTCCACTGTCTCGCGCTCGACGCCGTCGCGGATCTCAATCCCGCCGACCTCTTCGATCTCTCCGGTGATGTCCTCGGCGACGTCTTTCATCGGTCCTCCTTCAAGCTCCGCCTGCTCGGCCCGCGCTTCCGCGCCGGGTTGATCTTGGTGTGCTCGTTCTGGCGGACCCATACGCCGCCCTCCATCCGTGAGATACGCCGGATAAACCAAAAACCAAGGGTTCGGCCGGTCAGCAAGTGGACTAAGCAGTTTGCTGGCGTCGGGGCGCGCCTGCGCGCGGCGCTCGCCAGGTCACAATTACGCTCTGATCGCCGGAAATCAGCTCAATCTTCGATCAGATCGGGCGGCGCGCTGGGATCTTCAGGCGGTAGGCCGAGCCGCTCCCGCATGTAGCCGTCGATCTCCGCCACCAGCGCATCGACTTTGCCCTCGAACACGTGGTTGGCGTCTGGGATCGTCGTATGCGTGATCGTGATGCCGCGTTGCACCTTTAATTTTGCGACGAACTTATCGACCTCGCTCGAGGGCACGATTCGATCGGAGCCGCCGCTCACCACCAGCCCGGAGGAGGGGCAGGGCGCCAGGAAAGAGAAATCATAGGTGTTCGCGGGTGGAGCCACGGAGATGAAGCCTGAGATCTCGGGCCGGCGCATCAGCAACTGCATGCCGATCCAGGCGCCGAAGGCGAAACCCGCGACCCAGCATTGCTTCGCGTCTGGCTTCAGGGTCTGGAGATAATCGAGCGCGGCCGCCGCGTCCGACAACTCGCCCACGCCTTGGTCAAATGCGCCCTGACTGCGGCCCACCCCGCGGAAGTTAAACCGCATCACCGAGAAGCCGAGCCGGTGGAAGAGGTGATGCATCTCATACACCACGCGGTTGTTCATACTCACGCCGAGCCGGGGGTCGGGGTGCAGGATGAGTGCGATGGGGCTGTCTTTCGCCTTGTTTTGGTGATGCCGGCCCTCCAGGCGACCATCCGGCCCTGGAAAAATCACTTCTGGCATTTCGCCCTCTTCATTGACCAGCCTGGGGCCGCGCCCGCCGCCCAAAACAATATGATCGACGTCCAGAGACCGGTCGCCTTTCGCGCAGCGTCCTATATATAGGCGTGAGATTGGGTCAACCGATGCGCCGCTCATCATTTGCGCGCGATCTCCACCCCTTACACGCCGCGCAGATGGGAGCGTTGGATGAAGTTGAGCACCAAAGGGCGTTACGCCGTGACCGCTCTGGCCGATATGGCGCTCAGCCACGGAATAGAGCATGGCGGTGGCGCGGCGGACTTTCGCGAGCCGGGTCAAGACGGCGCCGAGTTGATTACCTTGGCGCAGATTTCCCAGCGCCAGCAGATTTCGCTGGCCTATCTTGAGCAGCTGTTCGCTCGGCTGCGGCGGGCCGATTTGGTGGTGAGCGCGCGGGGTCCCGGCGGCGGTTATCGCCTCGCCCGGCCCGCATCGGAGATCCGCATCAGCGAGATCATGACCGCCGTGGATGAGACGTTGCGGGCTACGAAATGCCAAGACGTGATCGGCGAAGGCTGCGGAGGTGGGCGCGCGGCGTGCCTGACCCATGATTTGTGGGAGCAGCTCTCGGCCCATGTGTATCTCTTCCTACACAATGTGACCTTGGCCGACGTCATCGCCAAGCGGCTGACGCCCTGCAATGCGACACCCAATTTCCTGCCCCTGCTCGATGAGGATGGGGTCGATCGGGTCGGCTCCGCCTAAAGTCCGAGCAAGCGCCGCGGACCGGCGCTGCGCGCGTAAGGAGCGGCCGCGATGGCCCGGACCTACCTTGATTGGAACGCCAGCGCTCCGCTTCGGCCCGAGGCGCGGCGGGCCATGGCGGACGCCATGGACGTCGCTGGCAACCCGTCATCGGCGCATGCGGAGGGCCGTGCGGCGAGGGCCCTGAGGGAGCGCGCGCGGGAGCAGGTGGCGGCGCTTGTCGGAGCGGAGCCGGATCATGTGGCCTTCACGTCTGGCGCGACAGAGGCGGTGAATTGGGCGCTGCGCCACGCGCCACGAACCCGTGGAGAGAAGGGCGGGCGCGCGCATGGTGGGGACGAGAGGGGCGGGAAGGGCGCGGGCGAACAGGCCGACCGCCCTTGGGCCGCGTTCTGGGTGCTCGACGGCGAGCACGCGGCGGTGACGGCCGCCGCTCACGCGGCTGTCGGGTCGGGAGCGGCGCTGCATCGGATCCCCTTACATCCCCTCACGGGCGATCCGCGCCTCGACCATGTCGACGCCGCGGCCGTGACAGAAGCGGCCCCCGACGCGCTGATCTGCCTTTGGGAGGCGCAAGGCGAGACCGGAGCCGCCCTAGGACCCGGCGAAGCGGCGACCGTGTCGTCCGTATCTGGCGCTGGGGGCGGCGACCGTGCTCTGGTGTTCAGCGACGCCACGCAACTGGTGGGGAAATCCGCGTCCGCGGCGGACGGCGCGACGCGCGCTTATCGGTTCGACACGGATCTTGCGGCGGTGTCCGCCCATAAATTCGGCGGACCCAAAGGCGTGGGCGCGCTGTTGATCCGATCCGGCCTAGACCTGCCTCCCTTGATCCATGGCGGCGGACAGGAGTTGCGCCGACGCTCCGGCACCGAGAATGTGTTGGGCCTGGTCGGCATGGGCGCGGCCGCCGCCGCCGCCTTAGCCGATCTGCGCGCGGGGCTCTGGGAAGAAGTGCGCGCGCGCCGGGAGAGGCTCTGGGAAGGACTGGCTGAGATCACGCCGTCGCTGGTTCGCCTTGGCGGGGAGGCGCGGTGGCGCCTCGACAACACATTGGCCCTCTCCGCGCCTGGGCGCAAGGCGGAGAGCCTGTTGATCCAGCTTGATCTTTCTGGCCTGGCGGTGAGCGCGGGCTCCGCCTGCTCCAGCGGCAAATTAGCCGCCAGCCCCGTTATCGCCGCCATGGGGTTGAGCCCGGAGATCGGCGCGGGAACGCTGCGCTTCAGCCTGGGGCCAAGCACGACGGAGGCGGATGTGGACGCCGCCTTGCGCGCCTGGTCTGGTCTGCGGCTCCGCTAGCGAGCGGGCGCCGTGCGCCGTGCGGCTGCCAGAGCATTCCGCAGCATGGTTTCCGCCGTTGATCCCGCGGCCGATCCCTCGGCCTTGGCGCTGATGAGAAATCCGACCCATCGCCGCGACGCCGTCGCTACGGCGCGAGGTCCACCCGCGCCAAAGGGCGGCCGAGCCGGCCCGCCAGATCTTGGATGAATTGCCAGGCGACGCGGCCTGACGCCGCCCCGCGGGTCTGCCGCCATTCGAGCGCCTCGGCCCGCAACGCGTCGGGCTCCATCTTGAGCCCATAGGCCTTGGCGTATCGCGCGACCATGGCGAGATAAGCGTCCTGCGCGCAGGCGTGGAAGCCGAGCCACAGGCCGAAACGGTCGGACAGCGAGACTTTCTCCTCCACCGCTTCGCCTGGCGTGATCGCCGTGGCGCGCTCATTGTCAATCATGTCCCGCGGCATCAGATGGCGACGGTTTGACGTGGCGTAGAACAACGCGTTCTCCGGGCGGCCCTCCAACCCGCCGTCGAGCGCCGCCTTTAACGCTTTGTAATGGGCGTCATCTTGCTCGAAGGAGAGGTCGTCGCAGAACACGACGGCGCGCCGCGGCGCCGCGCTCCTCAGCAGGGCGAGGAGTCGGTCGAGGCTTGGCAGATCCTCCCGCAGGACCTCCACCAGCATCAAGGGCGGGTCGGCGCCGGGCTCCGCGTTCAGCGCGCGATGCGTGGCTTTGACGAGGGAGGATTTGCCCATGCCGCGCGCGCCCCAAAGCAGCGCATTGTTGGCGGGCAGGCCCGCGGCGAACCGGCGGGTGTTCTCGACCAGCGTGTCGCGGGCGCGGTCGACGCCCATCAGCAGGTCCAGATCCACGGTGGCGACGGCCGCCACGGGCCGCAACGCGTCCGCCTCGCCACGCTGGCCCGGGGCCCAGACAAAAGCGTCGGAGGCGGTGAAATCGGGCGGGGGCGGTGGCGCAGGGTCCAGGCGCTCCAACGCGTCCGCGATGCGGTTCAGCGCCCGCGTCTGGTCATCCCGATCGCCCGGATCACCCGGATCATGGGCGCCCCCGCCGCTCATCCGATCGACCCGTCGCGCCATCGGGCGGCGCTAGAGATCATAGTAGCCGTCTTCCCGCAGCTTCTCCTCGCGTTTCCGCTCAACGCCGCGCACGAGAAAAATCGAGATCTCATAGAGGAGGTACAATGG
>JBCCTM010000078.1:0-11693 GCA_039198535.1 Pseudomonadota bacterium | reverse complement strand
GCTGCTCGAGTTTTTCGTATTCAATGACCGCCCCAGAACCCTCTGTCTCAGTTCGGTCGAAAGGCTTCGTATTTGGAAAGTAAAAGCGACGACGAAGCTCCAGCGACAGTTCCTCCGCGCCATGATAGCCCAGATACGTTCCAAAAAATTGGTTCCAACGAAACAAACCGATCGACAAAAACTCGGCCGCGAGCACACCGTTTTTCATCGCTTCACGGTAGTCGGCGGCGCAGTTCTTTATGAATAACGTTGCGAAATCCCACATTGAAAACCGCGCGTGCTCGTCGATCTGCTTCATCGCCATCGCCTCGCGACGGTATCGATTTCTGATGGCGGCCCAGGTCTCGTCATGCACGTGGACAATGTCCGCAGAAGGCGCATAGGCGAGCCATCCCCCTCGACGCTGCATTTCTTTGGCCCAGGCGAGATCTTCAAGACCGGGAAGCGCCTCATCATAGGGCAGGTCTTCCCAACTGGCGCGGCGCACCGCGCAGTTTGCGTTGTTGCAAAAGTATCCGCGCTGCGGAAAGGCGGCTTCCTCGGGAAACCACCGAGCGAAAATCTGGTGCTCCGAGAATTTGTTGACCGCGTTGCCACGCTGTTTGCCGTAGCTGAGCACAACGCGCTCGTCATCGAAGGGCGCGAGGAGATCGCTGAGCCATGACGTTCGGGTCGGATACACATGGGCGCTCACGAAGACCAAGATCTCGCCCGTCGCCTCGCGACAGCCAATGTTCAGAGCTCTGCCGAATGTGAATTCACGCTTGTCGATGTGGATGACACGGGCGCCGAGGGCTGAGGCGATCTCAGGCGTCCCGTCGGTCGAACCGGAGTCGACGAGAACAATCTCGAAAGGCTCCACAACGTCCTGCTCCCGCAGACCGATCATGAGACGGCCAATGTGCTTCGCTTCGTTGTAACTTCGGATGATAGCAGACGCGCGCAACCGACCCTCCAGACGATCCCATCATGCGGCGAATAGGCTTCGCACGCCCCTGGTATAGCGACAATCGTTCGGCGGAAAAGCCCAACCGAGGGGAGGCGACCACGACGACGGAGTCCGTCAGGATGCGAGTGGATCATACGCCACTGAGATCAGCGCGCCTCCCGCAACGCCCGTGTCCCCGCCCGGCGCAGTCGCCGAGGACACATACACCCAGTTCTCTTCCGCGCAGAGCGCGGGACGGGTCGGATAACGCGCGGGCAGCGGGATCGAACCAAGCGGTTCGCCATCAAGCTGGAACAAATCCAAACGCGCCCCGCCCCAGACTGCGACGATCAGAACGCCTGCGCTTGACATATGCATCCCGTCGGGCGCCTCACCCGGCGAGAACCGGTGAAATTCCCGCTTGCCGGACCATTGGCCCGGCCCCTGACGGTCAAACACGTAGGTCACGCCCTCAGCGCTATCGTTATGGAACATCCGCGCGCCATCGGGGGAAAACGCCGGGCCATTGGTGACGCGGTATGGTCCAGCGTCGACGGTCTCCACCCCGCGATCCGCGCTAAACCGGAGCAGTCGACCCGCCGCGTCGCGTTCCGCCACCTGCATCGTACCGGCATACCACGCGCCATCCGGCCCAAGGGCCCCGTCATTGAAACGATTGCCCGCGGGCTCGTCCGACAAAAAACGAAGCTCGGTCATCGCCCGGGGCGCAGGCTCGCCGCAGGCGACTTCGACGCGCCAGAGAGACCGTTCGCCGGTTCCTTCCAGAACGAACGCTCCACCGGTCGCTTCGATCACCTGAAACGCGCCCAGCTGTCGGGGCAAGGACCAGACGTCAAACTCGATGTCTTCGCCTGCGAAGCCGCGGCGATCGCACCGGAACAGGCGCTGCGCCAATATATCGACCCACCAGACAGCCGTCGGATCCTGCGGCGGAACGAGAACGCCTTCGCCAAGACGGTTGTCGACCTCGAGCCATGTGTGGTCGCCGTTGGTGATCAGGCGCGGCCTCATTCGCCACGATCCCCGTCCGTCTCGATCTGTCGCCATCGCCAAGCGTCCCGCACGGCGTCGACCACATCGAGCCGCGTCGGCTTCCAGTTGAGCGCCTCCGCGGCTCGCGTCGCGGACGCTGTCAAAACCGCAGGGTCGCCGGGCCGCCTCGCCCCAACGCGCTTTCGCAGTTTCCGATTGCTCACTTTCTCAACGGCGGCGGCGATCTCAGCCACTGTCGTGCCCGCGCCTGTGCCGAGGTTGAAAAATCCCGACGCCCCTTCAGCGTCAAGATAGTCCAGCGCTTTGCAATGCGCGTCCGCAAGGTCCGCAACGTGGACATAATCGCGCAAAGCGGTGCCGTCGCGCGTCTCATAGTCGTCGCCGAAAACCGTGAATTCGTAAGCAGGATCATCCGCGCCTTGGATGGCGAGCGGAATGACATGGGTTTCGGGCTCATGGCGCTCGCCGACATCGCCATCCGGATCCGCGCCCGCCGCATTAAAATATCGCAGCCCGACATAGCGCAAACCGTAGGCGCGCGCGTAATCCACGAGCATGCGCTCCACGGCCAATTTGCTTTGGCCATACGGATTTATGGGCGCCTGCGGATGCTCCTCATCCAGCGGCAGATAGCGCGGGACCCCATATGTCGCGCATGTCGACGAGAAAACCAGCTGTCGGCAGTCCTGGCGTCGCATCGCGTCGAGCACATTCATGGAGCCGACCACATTCGTCCGATAGTAGAGCGCCGGGTCGGCGACCGACTCGCCGACATTCGCGAGGGCGGCGAAGTGCGCGACGGCGACGGGTCGAACTTTCTGAAAAGCCGCGTCCAGCGCGCCCTGGTCTAGAATATCGCCTTCAATCAGCTCGCCCCACTGGACGAAGTCTCGCCAACCCGTGCTCAAATTGTCGAACACCACAACGCGCCAGCCGCTGGCGGCGAACGCCTTACAACACTGGCTTCCGATGTAACCGGCCCCACCGATGACCAGTATGACTTTCTCGCGCATGGCCGCCGCCCCCGAGGCTCGGAGCGGCCATCGCTCGGTCGAGCCGCCCATCGGTCCGCTAGGCCGTAGCCATGAGCGAAAGCCGTTACAAGGTTCATCGCGGCTCGATCGGACCCGCTCAATGCCCATGGAGGTCGACGTGACGACTGCTTCCGTCATTTCGCGTCGCGAAACGCCGTTGGTGCGCCTGACCAGAGAAAGCTCTAACTCTGAGGCCCTCGACGTTCGCGAGCGAGCGCCTGCCGCCTTGCAAGGTTTGGCGACATCTTCCGTCATTTCGCGTCGCGAAATGCCGTTGGTGCGCCTGACCAGAGAAAGTTCGAACTCTGAGCCTCTCACGTTCGCGAGCGAACGCCTGCCGCCTTGCAAGGTTTGGCGACATCTTCCGTCATTTCGCGTCGCGAAATGCCGTTGGTGCCGCTGAAGGGACTCGAACCCCCGACCCCATCATTACGAATGACGTGCTCTACCAGCTGAGCTACAGCGGCGTCCGGCGGGCGGGAGGCTCCCGCTCGACAGGTGGGCGTATCTAGTCTTTCACGATCTCCGCGTCCAGCACCGGCGACGCGCCATCCTGCGGAGACTCCGTCGCGCCGTTCGGGAACGCGCCGGGGCGCTCATCCTTCAACACCGTCCGGGGGCCGAGGCCTCGTTTCTGCAGCGGCGCGCCGGGCGGCGGCGGCGGCGACGCGCCCGCCTCGATCACCACGCCCGCCAACGGTTCAGCCGACGCGGGCGACGCCGCCGCCGCCTGTCCAGCCTGGTCCTGGTATGCCGGCGGCGAGGCCGAGGTCTGGGGCGTGGTCGCTTCATCCGGAAGGGCGGCGGGCTCCGCCGTCGGCGCCCTTGGCGCGGGCGGCGCATTGACATTGCGCGGACGCAGTCCGGGATCGGCTCGGCGCGGCGCCTCCGGCGACGCTGCAGCGAATTGCGGCGCGGCGCTTTGGTCAATGGCGGGCGGAGCCAACGGCGCCGGGGGCTGCGCCATATTCTGCGCCAGGGGCGTCGCCGTCGGCGGCGCGCTCACCGCCGGCGCCGCGTCGCTGGAAGGCAAGGCGCCGGCCGTGGCCGCAAAGGGGCTCGCCACGGCGCCACGGGCCGCGGCGGCGCTCGCCAATAGCGGAAACAACGTGTCGCGCCGCGGCGTCTCTGTCGCATCGTCGGAACGCCAAACGAGGCTGTCGAACGCGCCACAGACCTCGCAGCGCCACGTCCAGCGCTCCGCCACCTCGCCGCAGCTCTCACAGATCCAACGGGGGCCGCGCGGGGCGGCCGCGGCGCGGGCGAGCCAAGCGCGCACCGTCTCCTCCGGCGCGCCCATGCCTTGTTCGACCGCCGCGCGTAGAGCGAAGGCCCGGGCGCTGGGGGAAGTCTCGGGCAAATCGCCAAGCGCCTTTTGCGCCGCTTCACCATCCTCATCGGCCAGCGCCAACTCCGCCTTCAGCAGACGGCTCTCCTCCGCGTCAGGTTTGGCCTCGAACAGCTTGGCGAAGCGCCGACGCCGGGCGCCCATGCTCTCTTCCGGCGCAAGCTCCGCATAGGCCGCGGCCACATCCGGATGCGGGTCGATGCGCCAGGCGGCGATCAAGGCGCGGGAGGCGGCGCGGGTCTCACCTTTCTCGGCCATACAGCGCGCCGCCAGCGCGGCCGCCGCAGGCAGGCCGGGGGCGAGCCTCAGCGCCGCGAGCGCCGCGCCATGGGCCCCTTTCGCATCGCCAGCGGCGCGCTTCGCCTCCGCTTCGGCCACAAACAACACCGCGCGGCGGCGCTGGCCCACATCCTGGGTCAGGCGTCCCGCGCGGACATTGTCGCGCAGCGTATCCCGCGCGCCCGCCCAATCGCCCTTATCGAGCTGCAGGGTGAACAGCGCGTCCATCACTTCGCCGTCCTTAGGGCGCACCGCATGGGCCCGCTCCGCCAGCGCCAGCGCGCGCTCGGGTTGCTGCTCCGCCAAGGCCTGACGCAGCAAACCGACCAGACCGACGAAGCTGGTCTCCCGATCCTCGGCCATCAGTTCGTAATAATGGGTGGCGCGAGTTTCATCGCCGACCAACTGAGCCGCTTGGGCGCTCACGAGGCGGGTGAGATCCGGGTCGCCCAGATACCGCTCCGCCTTGTCCGCCGCCTTCACGGCGCGCTTGCCGTCCTGCTCGGCCAGCGCCACTAAGCTCTCCGACAGCGCCCGCATGCCGCGCTTGAAGCGCATCTTGCCAAACATCGTCCAAAGTTGACCAAGGCCCAGCATCCCGCGCAGCACAAAGGCCAGCACCCCCACCAACAGCGCGATAAGCGTGATGAAGGATAAGAGCGCCACGCCCGTCGTCGTCTTGATCGTGCCGACCACCACATTGAGATAAACGGGCTGATCCAGCGTCGTCGCCCAATAAATGCCGTAGGCGCCCGCGCCGATCAGCGCGAGCCAGAAGATCAATCGTCCGCCTAAGCCCAGCATTAGCGATCCCCTTGGTCTGAGGCCGTCGACGCAGCGGCGCTCGCCTCGTCGCCGTCGCCCCCGCCAAGCAACTTCGCGCGGAGCGCTTCGAGCGCCGCCTCGGCGTCCGCGCGGATCGCCGTGCGCTCCCGCCATGGGGCCAACGCGTCGAACGCCGCTCGCGCCGCGGCCGCGTCCAGATGCGCGGCGTCTTCAGCGTCCGGCGCGGCCCGGCGGTCCAAGGTGGCGATGTCCGCCAACGCCCCTGCGGCGTCCCGACGCTTCACCCGCTCCAGCGCCCGATCGAGCGTGGCGTCGACGGAAGCGTCGCTGACGGGCGTGGCCGGGCGGAAAGTGAAGAGCCCCGAGAGCCGATCCACCACGCCGCCGCCGCCCGCTTGCACCCGCGCCTTGGCCGACGCGTCCAAGGCGTCCCAGCTGACCTCCTCAAGCTGCTCTGCAAGCGCCACATAGCTCGGCAGACGGGTCTCCGCGTGGTCGGCCAGCGCCGGGGCGATGATCGTGCCGTCCGGCGCATGTTTGCGCACCAGCGCCAGCTCATCGGCGTAGGACGCCCCGCTCTCCAGCGCTTGGCTGAGATTGGCGAAGGCGATGCCAAGCTCCGCGCCGTCGCTGACGGCGGACAGCGCGGTCTCTTCCAAGCTCTCCAGGCGTTTCTCGACGTCCCTATTGGCCGTCTCAAGCTGGTCGATGCGGGTGAGGTCAGGGGTCGGCAACGCCTCCGCCGAGAGACCGTTGAGGCGCGCCTCCAACCGGCGCAGCCCGCCCTCAAGCAGAGCCAGGCGCGTATCGGAGGCCGCGGAGGCGGGGCCGGGTGTGGCGGCGGCGGTCTCGCCTGCGCCGGCCTCGCCACCATCGCCGGCGGGCGCGCCGATCAGGCCCAGGCCCGGCCCAGGCGTGGCGCTCACCGCGGCGGCCAGCGCGGAAACTTGCTCGCGGATCGCAGTGACCGCGGCGGCCCGCTCGCGCTCCCGCGCCACCAATTCATCATTAAGGCGGGTGACGCGGGTGCGCTCGGTCGCCAGCTCCGCCTTGAGCGTCTCGAGGCTCGCCGCCACCTCCGCTTCACGTGCGGCGGCCGCCTCGGCGAGCTCGGATTGACGCGCCTCCAGCGCCGACGCCGCCTCACTCGCCGTGGCGGCGGCGGCGTCCGCCGCGCTGCTCGCCGTCTCCGCCAGGGCCGCTTGCGCCGTCTCAAGGGCCGCGTTCAGCTCCTCCGCCTTGGTCTCAAGCGCGGAGACGGTGGCGATCTCGGCCGGGGCCGGGCCGTCGGGCCGCAACGCCTCGCCGCCGAAGAGCACGATCACACCGCCGAGCACGGCGCCGACGACGCCGTAGAGTCCTGAAGCCATGCCGCCGCCGCTCCCGCCATTAGAAGATGTTAAGGTCGGCCCGTTCGTCGGACCGGTCGGACCCCCGTCGGAGGGACCGGTGTCGTCCGATGCAGGGCCGGAAGGAGGCCCCGAAGCAGCCGACCCCGCGGCCATACGGGCCGCCGCGGCCGGAGCGCTCGCTTTGGGCTTAGTCTCAGCGGGCTTTGCCGCCGCCGCTGGGGCCGAGGAGCTCGCCTTAGCCGTCGCGCCGCTCTTATTCGCCGCAGGTTTGGATGAAGCGGGCTTTGCTTCCGCCGCCGTGGTCGGCGCGGCCGCTTTCTCCTTCGCCGCGGTTTTAGGTGTCGACGACGGCCCACTCTCGCTGAGCACCGTCGCGTCCTCCGCGCCGGGATCCGCAGCCGGCGGCGTTTTCTCGTTCTCCACCGGTTCGCCAGACACGGCGTCCTTCGGCGTAGCATTCGACGCCTTTTCACCGCCCGAGCGGCCCCCGCTGGCTCTACGTTTCGTCATCTCGTCACCCGTTGCGTTCGGCGCGCACGCCGCTCCCATACGCGCGCTCGACAAGCCTCCTCAGCCGTTAACAAAAGCTTATTAAAACTTAACGCCGCGCCGAGATCGTGGCGCGCAGAACCTCAAGCACCGCGGAGAGCGTGGGCTCCCGGGCGATCAATGTCTCCGAGAACGCGCAGAGCGGGCCTTCGCCGGCCGCCGCCGCGGTGCGCGCGCTGTTGCAAATCGCAGGGAAGCGCTTCAGCCGCTGCGGCGGCGCGATCGACAAAAACGCGGCGACCGTGCGTGCGCTGAAGAACAGCGCCGCCGCAACAGCCCCGGCGGTGAGGGCCGAGCGCGCCGGCGCGGGCAAGCGCGCGACGGGATCGGCGGCGTAGAGCGCCCGCTCCGCCACCTCCATGCCGCCTGCGCGCAGCGCGCCGGCGAGGTCAAAGGCCACATCGCGCCCCCTCACCACCAGGACAGGCGCCGCCGCGCCAGCCGCGTGGAGGTCCGACAACATCATCTCGGCCAACCGCGCCCCGTCCCCTGGTCCCGCCTTCGCAGCATCGAAGCCTGCAGCCCGCGCGGCCTCCGCCGTCTTGTCCCCCACGCAGTACACCGCCGCGGGCGGCTCGGCCGGCCCGCCTCTCACATCTTCCGCCGCCGCCAACACCGCTTCGGCGCTGGTGAAAGCCAACGCGCGACCCGAAACATCCTGCGGCGTCACACGATCGAGCCGCCGCATCTCAAGCGCCGGCGCGAGGATCGGCGCAAACCCGAGCGCCGCGACCGCCTCCGCCGTCTCAGCGGCCGGGCGCGCCGGTCGCGTGATCAGCACGCCCGGCCCGCCGGTCATTGCGCCGCCTCGGCCACCCGCGCCATGAACTCGGGGCCCGCCACCGCCAGCAACTCGAGCGCGGCCGCATCGCCCAGCTGGGCGGCCTCGGCCTCATTGGCGGCGGGTCCCGTCCACTCCACGCCATGGCGCTCCGCCCCGTCTGGCAATAGAACTTCACCCCGCAGGCGGAGCGCGCCCGTCCCGTCAAGCTCCGCCAAGCCCGCGAGCGGCGTGCGACATGAGCCGTCCAGCCGCTTCAGAAAAGCCCGCTCTGCGGCGACGCGCAGCGCCGTCTTCGCGCAGTTGAGCGGGGCCAGAAGCTCCGCCGCTTCCCTGTCGCTCACGCGGATCGCCACGCCCACCGCGCCCTGCGCCACCGCCGGCAACATCGCCTCCGTGGCGATGGGCGAAGTGGCGATCTCGGCCATACCCAAGCGATTGAGCCCCGCCATGGCCAGGAACGTCGCGTCGGCCTGGCCCTCCTCAAGCTTGCGCAGCCGGGTCTGCACATTGCCGCGGAACATCACCACCCGGAGATCCGGGCGACGGCGCAGCAATTGGGCCTGGCGGCGGAGAGAGGCGGTGCCCACCACCGCGCCGCTCGGCAGATCATCGATCCCGTCGGCGCGCGTCGAGATGAACGCGTCCCGCACGTCTTCCCGCGGCGTGACCGCGGCCAGCGTCAACCCGTCGGGCAGCACCGTCGGCACGTCCTTCATGGAATGCACGGCGAGATCCACGCGGCCCTCCAGCTGAGCCGCGTCGATCTCCCTCGTGAACAGACCCTTGCCGCCGAGCGCGCTAAGCGCGCGGTCGAGCACCTGGTCTCCCCGCGTCTCGATCACCGTGATCGGAAAGCGCTCGGTCGCCTCGTCGCCGGACAATCCATGGGCCGCGGCCAAGCGGGCGGCGATGTCATGGGCCTGCGCCAGCGCCAGAGGGCTGCCGCGGGTGCCGATCTTGAGGCTGCGCCGTTGGGCTTCGCGGCCAATGGGCGCCGCGGGGCTGGTCATACGGGGGCCGCGCTCCTGTTCGCGTCGATGATTTCGTTAAAGAATTTATACCCCTGCGACGGCCCTGCGCAATGCGCGCGCGGCCGCAGGACGCCCTTTGCTTGCGTCCAAAGCCCCGCTCTGACAGCAGAACGGCCATGTCCAACCCGCCCGCATCAGCCCCAGGCGACGCCGGCCCAGCCCTCCGCGTGCTGGGCGTTGAGGCCAGTTGCGACGACACGGCGGCGGCTGTGGTCGAAGCGGACGGGCTTTCCGGGGCTGGCGCGGCGTTAGAGGGCCCTGGCCGCATCCTCGCCAATGTGGTGCTCGGGCAAACCGCGCTGCACGCCGCGTTCGGCGGCGTGGTGCCGGAGATCGCCGCCCGCGCCCATGTGGCCAAGCTCGATCAGGCGATCGCCCAAGCCTGCGAGGCGGCGGGGCTCGGCCCGCCCCATGAAGCGCTGGCGACCATGGACGCCGTCGCCGTGACGGCCGGCCCCGGCTTGATCGGCGGGGTGTTGGCCGGCGTGGTGACCGCGAAGGCCGTCGCCGCCGCCACGGGCGCGCCGCTGCTGGCCATCAACCACCTCGAAGGCCACGCGCTCACGCCGCGGCTGAGCGACGGCCTCGCCTACCCCTATCTCTTGCTGCTCGCCTCCGGCGGCCATTGCCAGCTGATCGCCGTGGAGGGGCTCGGGCGCTATCGCCGCCTCGGCGGCACCATCGACGACGCGCCCGGAGAGGCTTTTGACAAGCTCGCCAAGCATCTCGGCCTTGGCTTCCCCGGCGGCCCGGAAGTGGAGCGCTGGGCCGACGAGGGCGATCCGCATCGGTTCGATTTGCCGCGCCCGCTCCTGAACCGACCCGGCGCGGACATGTCCTTCTCTGGGTTGAAGACCGCGGCTCGCATGGCCGCCGACGCGCTCGCGGTGAAGCAAGGCGGTCTCTATGATGAGGACGTCGCCGATCTCTGCGCCAGCTTTCAGGCGGCGGTGACAGAGGCGCTTGCGGCCAAGACCTCGACCGCGGCCCGCCTGTTTCTGAATTCCGAGGCGGCCCGGAACGCCTTGGGGCCGCCGCGCCTGGCGGTGGCGGGTGGGGTCGCCGCCAACAAAACGCTTAGAGCCGCGCTTGAGCGGGCGGCCGCTGCGGCGGGAATGACCCTTGCCGCCCCGCCGCTCTCGCTCTGCACCGACAACGCCGCCATGATCGCCTGGGCGGGGCTCGAGCGCCTGGCCGCCGCCCAGGCCGCGGGCGAGACGTTAAACGACGCCGATGCGGCGATCGCCCGGCCCCGCTGGCCGCTCGACGGCGCCGCGCCGCCCCAATTGGGCGCGGGCCGCCGTGGTCCCAAAGCGTGAGCGTCCTCAGAAGATTGCGTTGCGCGCCGCGCCACAGCGGGTAGGATCCGCCGGTTCAAAAAACTCAGCCATTTTTAGGGAGCACGCCATGTTGTTTGCGCTCATCTGCGTCGACAAGCCCGGCGCGGAGAACCTCCGCCTCGCCAACCGGCAGGACCATCTCGCCTACGCCCGTGAAAGCGGCATGGTCACGCTTGGCGGGCCGTTTTTGGCGGAGGACGGCGAGACCATGATCGGCTCGCTCATCATAATCGAAGCGCCGGATCGCGCCGCGGCGGAGGCGTTCGTCGATAAAGACCCCTACACGCGGGCCGGCCTGTTCGAACAAGTGGAGATCCGCCCCTGGAAGCGGGCGATCGGATAACGGCCGGATAACAGCGAGGAGCGCGACGTTGGCCTATTGGCTCTTCAAATCGGAACCGAACACCTACAGCTGGCAGAACCTCGTGGACGCCGGCGGCGGCGAAGAGTGGGATGGCGTCCGCAACCATCTGGCGAAAAAACAAATGGAGGCGATGGCGCTCGGCGATCTCGGCTTCTTCTATCACTCGGTGAATGAGAAGCGGGTGATGGGGGTCTGCGAAGTCGTGGCCACGGCCCATCCCGACAGCACCGACGAGACCGGCAAGTGGCTTTGCGTCGACGTGCGCGCGGTTGGACCCTTTCCGACGCCGGTAACTTTGTCAGAAATCAAAGCAGAGCCGCGGCTTAGCGAGATGATGCTCGTGAAGAACGCGCGGCTCTCTGTGCAGCCCGTGACCAACGCGGAGTGGAAGCTGGTCTGCAAAATGGGTGGGTTTAAAAACTAAGTGGCGACGATCCGTCGCCTGCCGAGACGAAATCCCCTCGGGCAAGCTTCCCGCAAGACCAAGCTCCATTGAGAGGCGCTCAGTGGACCCAAGGGAGGTGAAGTATGTCTGATCAAGAGCGTTTCCCACCAAGCCCGGAGACCGCGGCCCGCGCCCATGTGGACGCGGCGAAGTATGAAGAGATGTACGAGGCCTCCGTTTCTGATCCGGAAGCGTTCTGGGGCGAGCAGGGGCGACGGCTTGATTGGATAAAGCCGTATAATACGGTCAAAAACACCTCCTACGCCCATCCTGATGTCTCTATTAAATGGTATGAAGACGGCGTCCTAAACGTCTGCGCCAATTGCGTCGATCGTCACGTTGAGAAGCGCGGCGATCAAACGGCTATTATTTGGGAGGGTGACGATCCGGCGCTGTCGGACCACATCACTTATTCGGAACTCTACGATCGCGTGCGACG
>JBCCTM010000077.1:0-11714 GCA_039198535.1 Pseudomonadota bacterium | reverse complement strand
GTTCTGTCCGTAGGCGCGGGCGGGCTGCAGGCGCCCGGTCAAACAATCTCCGTGGTCGCGACCCAAAGGCGCCACATTCCAACGCCATACGCTCCCCACGACGCTGCGGCTCAGGGTATTTTGGACCGCGCGGCACGCCGAAAAGGCGCGGCGTGTCGCTTCACGGGCAGAAGATATCGTTGGTCAACGCAAACAGCATCAGCGACAGAAGCAAGGTCAGTCCGACGGTCATGAACACCCGCAGCGCCCTGTCAGACGGCGGCTTGCCTGCGACGGCCTCATAGGCGTGGAACAGCAGGTGACCGCCATCGAGCACAGGGATCGGAAACAGGTTCAGCAACCCCACCGCCGTGGACAGCACGGCGATGAACCAGATGAAATCGTCGATCCCCTGACTTGCGGCCGCGCCGCTGGTCTCGGCGATGCCGATGGGGCCCTGCAGATTGCACGACGAAATCGCGCCCGTGATCATGTGCCACAGCCCGGACAGGGACGATCGGATGATGAAGCCCGTCTGCTCCACGCCCGACCACACCGCGTCACCCGGACCCACGCGTACCGTTTCAGGGTCAAAGATCAGCCCGCCCGTGATCCCGATCAGCCAGCGGGTTTCAAACCCACCCTCGGGCAGCGGCAGATCGGTGCGCCGGGGGCTCAGGTTGATCTCCAACACCTCGCCCGCGCGCCATACGGTCAGCACCAAAGGTTCGCCCGCGCTGGCATCGACGGCCTCACGCAGTTGCGAAAATGCGAAAATGGGCGTGCCATCCACGGCGCGGATCACGTCCCCTTCGGCCAGATCCGCATCCATGGCCGCCGATTGCGGCGTCACCGATTGCACGACGCTTTGGCCTGCAAACACGGCCGCCGAGCCGATCGCGGAAAGCAGGCCCAGGACGCTCGCGCCAATGGACGCGAGAAAACCGAGCGCCCCTGTCATGCCCTATCCCTGCAATGCGCCGCCATCGATCCCCCAAAACTCCCCGCTACGCCCCAGCGCCGTCCCCAGCGCCGTCCCCGCCGCATCTGCGCCCAACGGCGTGTTCTTCGGAGCCATAGCGAGCGGGGCCGGTTGGGCCAAGTGTGGAGAAGGGGCGCGCATGCGGCGCCGCGCCGCTTCATGCTTCAGACGCGCCGCCGCGCCACAGCCGACGGAGCCGCCCGGCCGCATCAAGCCGCGTCAGAATTTCATAGCCGATGGTGTCGGCCTGGCCGGCCATGGCGTCGATGCTCAGCGCCGGGTCGTCCAAGGCCAAAAACTCAGCGATATCCCCGGACCGCGGCGGATCGGGAAAATCGGTGACGTCGAGCACGGTGAGATCCATGGAGATGCGCCCCGCAATGGGCGCGAGCCGGCCATTGATCCGCGCCTGACCGCGCCCGCCGAGGGCCCGAGGCAGGCCGTCGGCGTATCCGAGCGCCGCGGTGGCCAGCAGCGAGGGCCTGTCGGCCACCCAGTCTCCGCCATAGCCTGAACGGGCGCCGACCTCTCGCGTCGCCACCTGAAGGATCGGCGCGGTCAGCCGAACCACCGGCCGCGCCTGTGCGTGCGGCGCGCCGCCATAAAGGCCCACCCCAGGGCGAAGGAGGTCGTAGGTGAGACGACCGGCGGCGTGCGGATCCTCACGGGGAGGTGGGGTCCGCGCCAGCACCGCGGCGGCGGTGGCCGCGAGGGACAGCGCCGCCCTGGGAAACGCGGCGCGCAACCGTGGGGCCGCGGCGGCGAACGCGTCGGCTTGCGCCCTGAGGAGCCCGTCGTCCCACGCGTCCGCGCTCGCCAGGTGGGACATCACCAGCGAGATCGCCTCCGGTCGTCCCGCCGCCAGCGCCGCCACAGCCTCCCAGTCCGCCGTCGGCAGCGCTAGGCGGTTCATGCCCGTCTCAATATGAAGCGCCGCGCGCCGCTCGCGATCGCGGCCGAGATGACGTCGCGCCTGCTCCAACGTGTTCAACACGGGGCGGATCCGCCGGTCGTCCGGCCACGCCTCATCCGCTGGCGGTCCGTCGAGCACGTAGACGGCCGAGCCCGAACGGAGACCCTCGGCAAGCCGCGCCGCCTCAGTGAGCGTGGCCGTGAAGAAGACGTCGCACCCGGCCCGCTCAAGGGCCGACGCCACCTGCGAGGCACCGCAGCCATAGGCGTCAGCTTTTACAACGGCGGCGGCGCGCGCCTCGCTCACCGTGTTGAAAAACCGCCAATTCTCAACGATGGCGTCCAAGTCGATCAACAGGGTGGGCTGCGCGCGCCCTTGCGCGCTGTCGCGTGGCGAAGGCGAGGCGGTCATCGCCGCGCCCCGGCCGCGGAATACGACGACCACCGCGCGCCCGCGAGCGCCGCAGGAGACGGCGGGAACCGGGGCGGGGACGTCCGAGTGCGCCTGTAGGAGCTGCTCTCGTTTTCATTGTCGGACGCCCCCGCCCGGACGCCGCCCGCCTCTGCTCGCACAGTCGAGGCCGCGGCGTGCGAAGACCGGTCAGTATGGGCTGACGCGCCCGTCTCTGACCAAGTCTCCGAAACGCGTGAAGCGACTGTCGAACATGAGTTTGACCGTTCCGATCGGCCCATGCCGCTGCTTGCCAATGACCACCTCGGCAAGGTTGTGCACCTCTTCCATCTTCTGCTGCCATTCCGCGTGCTCGGGCGTGCCCTCCCGCGGCTCGGCGCGTCCGACGTAGTATTCCTCGCGGAACACAAACATCACAACATCGGCGTCCTGCTCGATGGAGCCCGATTCTCTGAGATCGGAGAGCTGGGGCCGTTTGTCCTCCCGGTCCTCCACCTTCCGGCTGAGCTGGCTCAGCGCGATCACGGGGATGTTGAGCTCTTTGGCGATGGCTTTCAGCCCCTGCGTGATCTCGGAGATTTCCTGGACGCGGTTATCGCCGGAGCGCGACGAGCCGCGGCAGAGCTGAAGATAATCGACGATCAGCAGGTCGAGCCCATGCAGCCGCTTAAGCCGGCGCGCCCGGGCGGCGAGCGCGGCGATCGGCAGGGCCGGGGTGTCGTCGATGAACAGCGGCGCTTGCTCCAGTTCCTGGGCGGTGATGACGAAGCGCTTGAACTCTTCTTCGTCCATGTCGCCGCGGCGGATTTTCTCCGAGGGGATCTCCGCCTGCTCGGAGAGGATCCGGGTGGCCAACTGCTCGGCCGACATCTCCAACGAGAAAAAGCCTACCACGCCGCCATCGACGGCGCCTTGGCCGCCATCGGGCAATTCGCCCTGGCGATAGGCTTTGGCGACGTTGAAAGCGAGATTGGTCACCAGCGCGGTTTTGCCCATCGAGGGGCGGCCAGCGAGGATCACCAGATCGGATTTGTGCAAACCGCCGAGCTTTTCATCCATGTCGCGCAGGCCGGAGGACAGGCCCGCGAGGCCCCCATCGCGCTGATAGGCGGCGTTGGCGATTTCGACCGCGTCGGCCAGCGCATCGGCGAAGTTCTGAAACCCGCCTTCGGAGCGGCCTTTCTCGGCGAGATTGTAGAGCTGCTCTTCGGCGCTGTTGATCTGCGCGAGGGGCGAATCTTCGGTATTGGGGTCCAGCGCCACTCGGCTGACGCCCTCGCCGATCGCCGCGAGGCTGCGCTTCAGGGCGAGATCGTAGATCGCCTCTGCGTAGTCTTTGGCGTTGAAAATCGCCACGGCGGCGTTGGTGAGCTGCGCCAGATACGCGGCCCCGCCCAGTTCGCGCAGGCCCTCATCGCCCTCCATCAGCGTCTTCATGGTGATGGGCGTGGCGAGCTGCCCCTTCTGAATGCGCCGCCGCGCGGTCGCGAAAATGCGGCCATGGACCGGGTCGTAGAAATGGATCGGCTCTAGAAAGCCGATGCGGTCGGTGACCTCGTTATTGATCAACATCGCGCCGAGGACCGCTCTCTCGGCGTCGATGTTATGGGGAAGTGCGCGGGCGGGACCCGTGTCCGGGGAGGACACGGCGTCCGCGCCCGGGGCCTGTAGGGCCACGGCGCCGGAGTCCGACATTGCTGCTCTCACTCGTTTTTATTTTGCACTCTCTGCCTCAACCCCGGGCTTAGAGCCTGCCCAGGGCGGCGCGCAATGGGCGGATTTCCGCAGCCCACAGCTTCCCCGACTCTATTCAGTCGGCGCCGCGACATCTCCACAACGAACGGTGGATAGGTTCTTTGTGCGGCGCCGTTGAAAGACGGCCATGGCGGGTGCGCCACAGTGATGATGAACCGGCCCAGAAGTCTTATGACGAGCTTTTTTTGTTTAAAATCAGCGATCTGAGTTTCGCTGCGGCGCAGCAGACCTCGTCGCGCGATTCGAATCGCATCTCGAGCAACCGCTCCCGAACAGTCGCCCGCCCAGCACGGCTCTCAGCCCCATTGGGGATACAATTGCTCGATCTTCATGGTGAAAATTTCTCTTCTGAGGGCGAAGCGCGTGGAGTTTCTCTGAACAATCAAGAACTTTAGGTCCTCTGCGACCAAAAGTCCGAATTGGCGAAGAGAGACGCGGCGATCGGCGAGCCGCACGGTCCGGCGGACGCACAAAAAAACGCGAGGCGCTTGGCCCCGCGCTCTGATGTGGTCGCGGTCAGGGGAAGTCGGCGAGGCCGCGCGTCCAGCGCAGCCGGCCGCTCTAGCGCGCCTCGTCGCCGCCCTCAGTGGCGTCCGCCTCGGCGGCGTCCCCTGATGAGCCGTCGCCTTCCTCAGCCTCGCCCTCTTCAGCGTCCGCGTCGAACTTGCCGACGTCTTCGAACAGAGCGGCGACGTTGAGGTCCTCAGCCGCCTCTTCCTCCGCGCGCAACTCCGCGATGGTCTTGCCGGCGGCTTGGATCTCGGCCTCTTCCTCGGATCGCGCCACATTGATTTTGATCGTGGCGTCCACCTCCGGGTGGAGCACCACGCGGATCGGATGCAGCCCCAGCTCTTTGACCGGCTTATCGAGGGCGATTTGCCGCCGGTCGACCGTGAACCCGCCGCCTGTCGCCGCATCGGCGATGTCTCGCGCGGTGACGGAGCCGAACAGATTGCCCGCCTCCGACGCGGATCGGATCACCACGAACGCCTCGCCGTCGAGCTTCTCCGCCACGGCGGCCGCTTCTTTCTTCAGTTCGAGGTTGCGCGCCTCTAGCTGCGCGCGTTGCTCCTCAAAACGCGCCAAATTCTCTTTTGTCGCGCGAAGCGCTTTGCTCTGCGGCAGCAGATAATTGCGGGCGTACCCGTTTTTCACCCGGACGACGTCGCCCATCTGTCCGAGTTTCTCGATCCGCTCCAGGAGGACCACTTCCATTGTCGAGCCTCCTTATTTGAGAACGTAAGGCAGCAGGCCGATGAACCGGGCCCGCTTGATGGCGGCGGAAAGCTCGCGCTGCTTCTTGGCGCTCACCGCGGTGATGCGGGACGGCACGATCTTGCCGCGCTCTGAGATGTAGCGCTGCAGGAGCTTCACATCCTTATAGTCGATGGTGGGCGCGTTATCGCCCGAGAACGGGCAGGATTTGCGCCGGCGGAAAAACGGTCTGCGTGCTGCGGCCATGTCTGATCTCCCTTATTCGGCGGATGCGGCGGGCGCGGCGTCTTCCCGCGGAGCGCGATCGCCATCGCGATCCCGACGCTCACCCCGGTCCCGATCGCCCCGATCGCGGTCGCCCCGATCCCGGTCGCCCCGGGGGCCCCGGTCATCCCGATCCCGACCGCCACGGCCGCCCCGTCGGTCGTCGCGCGATCCCTTGGAGGTCAGGACGATGCTTTGGCCTTCCTGATGCTCTTCAACGCGGATGGTCATGAACCGCATCACGTCGTCATGGAACCGCTCCCGGCGCTCCAATTCGGCGATGGCGGCGGCCGGCGCGTCGAGGCGCAGAAAGCCGTAATGCCCCTTGCGGTTGCGGTTGATCTTATACGCCATCGAACGGAGGCCCCAATATTCGGTGCCGACGATGCTGCCGCCTTGTTCCGTGACCACTTCGGAGAATTCGCTGATGAGGCTCTCAGCCTGCGCGCTGGAAAGGTCTTGGCGCGCGATCATCACATGTTCGTAGAGCGGCATGGCGCTCCCTTTTGCTCAAGCCGCTTCACCGCGCGACGTCGGTCCGGCGTCAGGCCGAAGACCGCTCCCCCGTCGCGCTCGAGCGGCGGCGTGACAAGTCCAACTGGGGAAGCGCGGTGTCTCTCTGAAATTGGCGGCGATGGCAAGCGTATAAGGGACAAAGACCCGCTCTGCTTGGCGAGCGCCGCCATTGATGACGGCGCAAAGGGAAGGGTCGCGTTGACATCTCTACGGCCGGACCGCAGAAGCGCGCGGTCCACACGCCCTTGCACAACGCGCCATGACCAGTCGAGCAGCGCGAGTGCAGAGACGACAAAACAACAAGGAGAGGCGCGATGCGAGCGGCGGTGTTCCCGGGGCAAGGCTCCCAGGCGGTCGGCATGGGCCAGGCTCTGGCGGAGGCGAGCCAGACTGCGCGCCGCGTCTTCGAGGAGGTGGATGACGCGCTCGGAGAGAAGCTCTCCCAGATCATGTGGGAGGGCCCGGCGGAGACGCTTACGCTCACGGAGAACGCGCAACCCGCCTTGATGGCGGTCTCCATGGCGGCGGCGCGGGCGCTGGAGGCGGCGGGCGCGCCTGTGTCCGGCTTCGCGTCTTATGTGGCCGGGCATTCGCTCGGCGAGTATTCGGCGCTGGCCGCCGCAGGGGCTTTGCCGCTGGCGGAGGCCGCTCGGCTGCTGCGTCTGCGCGGCAAAGCCATGCAAGCGGCGACGCCGGTCGGCGCGGGCGGCATGGCCGCCGTGCTGGGCCTTGATCTCGAGGCGGTGGAGGCCGTGGCGAGGGACGCCGCGGCGGAGACGGGCGGAGACGCGGTGTGCGAAGCGGCCAATGACAACGCGCCCGGCCAAGTGGTGATTTCAGGCTCCGCGGCGGCTGTGGAGCGCGCCTCGGCGCTTGCAAAGGAGCGGGGGGCCAAGCGGGCCATGGCGCTGCCCGTGTCGGCGCCCTTCCATTGCGCGCTGATGCGCCCCGCGGCGGACGCCATGGAGGCGGCCCTCGCCGAGGCGACGCTCACGGCGCCCGCGGTTCCGCTCATCGCCAATGTCTCCGCCGGCGTGGTCACCGACCCGGAAGAGATCCGCGCGCTTCTGGTCGCCCAGGTGACCGGCCGCGTGCGGTGGCGGGAAAGCATGCTTGCGGCGGCGGAGGCCGGCGTGACGGACCTTGTGGAGATCGGGGCCGGGAAAGTGCTCAGTGGTTTGGCCAAACGGATCGATAAGCGTCTCACCGCCCAGGCCATTGGCGGACCGGCCGAGGTGGACGCCTTCGCCGCGAGCCTCGCCTGAGGCCGATCAAGTCTCGCCTGAGCGCGATGATGTCGGGTGAAAAAAAAACCGGCCATAGGGAGATCAAAGATGTTCGATTTAACCGGCAAGCGCGCCCTTGTGACCGGCGCGTCCGGCGGGATCGGCGGCGCCATCGCCACCGCCTTGCACGGCGCCGGCGCGTCCGTGGCGCTCTCGGGCACCCGGGAGGAGCCTTTACAAACGTTGCGCGCGCAGCTTGGCGAGCGCGCTGTGGTGACGCCCTGCAATCTGTCCGATCGCGCGGCGGTGGAGGGGCTGGCGGCGACGGCGGCGGAGGCGTTGGGCGGCGCCGTCGACATTCTAGTGAATAATGCGGGCCTCACCCGGGACAATCTGTTCATGCGGATGTCCAATGAGGAGTGGGATCAGGTGTTGGCGGTCAATCTTTCCGCCAGCTTCACGCTCAGCCGCAGCGTGTTGCGCGGCATGATGAAGGCGCGCTGGGGGCGGATCATCGGCATCACCTCTGTCGTCGGCGTCACGGGCAATGGCGGCCAGGGCAATTACGCGGCGTCAAAGGCGGGCATGATCGGCATGACCAAAGCCTTGGCGGCGGAGGTGGCCTCCCGAAACATCACCGCCAATTGCGTGGCCCCGGGCTTCATCGCCACGCCCATGACCGATGCGCTCAATGAGAAGCAGCAGGACGCCATCAACGCGTCGATCCCCGCCGGCCGGATGGGGACGCCCGAAGAGATCGCCGCCGCCACACTGTTTTTGGCGGCTCCTGAGGCGGCGTATGTCACCGGTCAAACGCTGCATGTGAACGGCGGGATGGCGATGATCTAAGCGGACGCGCCGGGCGGATATTAGCGTTGGCGCGAAAAATGGCCTGTGCTAAGGCCGCTGCCAGCGCGTCGCGGCGGATCCGCGCAGGCGATGGAAGGGGGCGGTGGAGCGCCGCGTCGGTCGTCCGGACAGACCCTCCTGTGACACGCTTGAACCCACATGCGCCGCAGCGGTCGGCGGCGGTGGGCGAGCCTCGGATTGGCGGCGCCGCGCGGATGCGGTTGGCGTCGCCCAATGGACAATAGCTAAGGAACTGCGGATATGAGCGACATCGCCGAGCGGGTGAAGAAAATCGTCTCGGAGCATCTTGGCGTTGACGAAGCGAAAGTGGTCGAATCGGCCAGCTTCATCGACGACCTTGAGGCCGATAGCCTCGACACGGTGGAGCTCACCATGTCCTTCGAGGAGGAATTCGGCGTCGAGATCCCGGACGACGCGGCGGAGACGATCCAAACCGTCGGCGACGCGATTAAATTTATTACCGAAAAATCCGGCTGACCCGGCTTAGGCGTGGCGCGCCGCCCCATGGCGCGCCCGACCCCCAGGGGCCGCGCGACCCGCCTCGCGTCGGCCGATGAACGGGGAACGGGAAAGGGAACGGGCTGAGACATCAAGCCTCCGCCCCCTGGCTTCGACGGAGCGAACCCCGTCAAAGCGAAAACCCGTCAAAAGCGAAATTTCGACAGAGCGAAAAACGGGGAGAAGGCGATGCGTCGTGTGGTGGTGACCGGTCTCGGCTTGGTGACGCCCTTGGCGTGCGGTGTCGAGCGCAGTTGGTCGAAGCTGTTGGACACGCAGTCCGGCGCGGGGCCGATCCAAGCTTTCGACAGCAGCGACTTGCCCTGCAAAATCGCCTGCGAAGTGCCCAGAGGCGAGGATGATCCGGACGCGTTCCGACCCGAAGAGTGGGTCGACAAAAAAGAGCTGCGCCGGAACGATGATTTCATCGTGTTCGCCATGGCCGCCGCCGATCAGGCCTTGGCGGACGCCAACTGGGCTCCTGGCGACGATGACGCTGGCGAAGCGGCGCGGCGACGCACGGGCGTGCTGATCGGCTCCGGCATCGGCGGGCTGAAATACATCGAGCAGACGACGCTCACCCTTGCAGAAAAGGGCCCCCGCAAGGTCTCGCCGTTCTTCATTCCCGGCAGCTTGATCAATCTCTGTTCCGGCCAAGTTTCCATCAAACATGGCTTCAAAGGACCGAACCACGCGGTGGTCACTGCGTGCTCCACGGGCGCCCACGCCATCGGCGATGCGAGCCGGCTCATCCAGCGGGGCGAGGCCGATGTGATGGTCGCCGGTGGCGCCGAGGCGGCGATTTGCCGGCTCGGGATCGCGGGCTTCGCGGCGTGCAAAGCGCTTTCCACCGGCTTCAATGACACGCCCGAGCGGGGGTCCAGGCCCTATGACGCGGAACGCGACGGCTTCGTGATGGGCGAAGGCGCGGGCGTCTTGGTGTTGGAAGAGCTCGAACACGCTCGGGCGCGGGGCGCGAAAATCTACGCGGAAGTGCTGGGCTACGGCCTCTCCGGAGACGCCTACCACATCACGTCGCCTTCCCCCGATGGCGATGGCGGCTTCCGCTCCATGTCGGCTGCATTAGCGGACGCGGGCGTGGAGCCTGGCGCGATCGATTATATCAACGCCCACGGCACTTCGACGCCCCTCGGCGATGAGATTGAGCTGCAGGCGGTGGCGCGGCTGATGGGGGCGGAGGCGGGGCGCGCCACCATGTCGTCCACCAAATCCGCCATCGGCCATCTTCTTGGCGCGGCGGGGGCGGTTGAGGCGATCTTTGGCGTGCTCGCGATCCGGGACCAAGTCGCGCCGGCGACCCTCAACCTTGAAAACCCATCGGTGGAGACCCCGCTCGACCTCGCGCCGCTCAAGCCCGTGGAGCGGGAGATCCGCACCGTGCTCTCCAACTCCTTCGGCTTTGGCGGAACGAACGCGACATTGGTGATCGGCCGGGTCTAACTTTTTTCCAGGCAGCCGCGCCGCGGCCTTTTTCAGGTGTTGAGCGTAGGGAAAGGGGACGGCGCCGCGCCGACGCGGCGCTTTGGGAAGGGAGGCGCGCGTGCGCATAGGTCTATTTTTGATCGTGCTGGCCCTGTTGGGCGCGGCGGCGTTCGAAGGGCTGCGGCAGGGCGTCTATGAGGCCGAGGGCCCGTTGCGCGACGCCGCCATTGTCGAAGTTCCCGTGGGCGCCAGCGTCGCCCGCATCGCCGAGCGGCTGGAGGAGCGCGGCGTCATCTCCAGCGCCATGGCCTTTGAAACGGCGGCGCGGCTGCGCGGCGACGCCGGGCGCATCAAAGCGGGCGATTACGAGATCGAGGCCGCCGCCTCTCTCCGGGCCGTGCTCGACGCGCTGGTCGAGGGCCGCGCGGTGGAGCACCGCATCACCATCGCCGAAGGGCTGACGACGGCGGAGGCGTTGGCGCTGGTGGAGGCCTCGCCGGTTTTGACGGGCGAGATCACCGAGAAACCCCGCGAGGGCGCTTTAGCGCCGGACACCTATTTCGTCCGGCGCGGCGAGACCCGTCAGGCGGTGGTCGAGCGGATGGCGGCGGCGCAAGCGCGCATTCTGGCGGAGGCCTGGGCTGGGCGTGAGGAGGGGCTGCCGATCACCTCCCCCGTTGAGGCGCTGATCCTCGCCTCGATCATCGAAAAGGAAACCGGCGTGCCCAGCGAACGGCGCGAAGTGGCGTCTGTCTTCATCAATCGCCTGCGCAAAGGCATGCGGCTCGAGACCGATCCGACGGTGATCTACGGCATCACCCGCGGCGCAGGGCCGTTGGGTCGGCGTCTGACCCGGGCGGATGTGCGCGCGCCCACCGACTACAACACCTACACGATCTCCGGCCTGCCGCCGACGCCCATCGCCAACCCCGGGCGCGCTTCCATCGAGGCTGCGCTTGACCCGGCGGAGACGGATTATTTGTTCTTCGTCGCCGACGGGACCGGCGGCCACGCCTTCGCCAAGACCTATGACGGCCACCGCCGCAACGTGGCGGTCTGGCGGCGGATCCGCGCGGCGCAGGACCAGGCGGCGGCTGAAGCCGAAGCCGGGGGCGGCTAACCGCCTATTGCGTCAGCAGGCTCAGTTCAATCCGTCGGTTCTTCGCGAACGCCTTCCGGCTCCAGCTTTCATCCAACGGGTCGGTGGCGGCCTTGCCGACCGCGACGAGCCGAGATTGCGGCACGCCATAGCGGTTCAGTTGGAACGCCACAGCCGCCGCCCGCGCGGCGCTCAACGCCCAGTTCGAGCGGAACTCCCGCGTGTTGATCGGCCTTTGATCCGTATGTCCGGCGATCACCAGACGCCACTCCGCATCGGGGTTGGATTTAAGCTTTTGCGAGAGACTTTTGGCGAGCTCCCGAACCGCCGCGCGCCCATCGCGGGTGAGCTGGGCGGACGCGCTGTCAAAGGCGATCGGAGCGGCGAGGTCGCCGAGCGGCTTCTCCCCCACTTTTTGGGCTGGCGCGGCGCGCCAGTTCTCAACCGTGCTGGCGGCGACCACGGCCGCAGCGCGCGGCGTGGGCGTCGCTGGGGAAGGCGCGGCGCTCGGCGTCGGCTCCGTGGGCCCGGCGTCGAGGCGCC
>JBCCTM010000076.1:0-11759 GCA_039198535.1 Pseudomonadota bacterium | reverse complement strand
CTCCCCCTCGATTGCTAATCCCTGCCGCTCTGGCGCGGGGTGGAGCAGCCCGGTAGCTCGTCAGGCTCATAACCTGAAGGCCGCAGGTTCAAATCCTGCCCCCGCACCCAGAATTTTCACCGAAGTATATCTCTCTCGACAGCGCGGGGATCGTGGCGCGGCCGGTGAAGGTCAGATCGGCGCGGGTGTAGATCTTATGGAGATCGCGCGCGCCTCCTTGCCTGGCGGTGCGGAAACTGGGATCTCGCCCATACCGATGCGGGTTACTACCATCACAGTCCGGTGTCACACCGGCCGGACCGAACGTCGACGGGCCGCCGCCGAGCTAGGAACATTGCGATGAGCTTGGAAGAGGACCGTCTTCAACGCGCCCGCGATTGGGCGGCGCGCCACCACGCGGATCAGCGAGACAAGCTGGATATCCCCTATCTCGCCCATGTCGCGGATGTGGCGCGCCGGGTCGAAGAGCATGGCCCGGTGGTCGAGGCGATCGCCTGGCTCCATGACGTGGTGGAGGATGCGGGGGTGTCCCTCGACGCCATTGAAGAGAGCTTCGGGCCGCGCATCCGGGCCGGCGTGGACGCGCTCAGCCGGCGCCCGGGGGAGGCGTATTTCGCCGAATATCTGCCGCGCCTCTCCGCCTGCGCCGATGCGCGCCCGGTGAAGCGGGCGGACGCCGCGCATAATTGGGGGAAGACGGCGCTTTTGGCTGTGCGCGATCCGGAGAAAGCGCGGTCCTTGGCCAAGCGCTACGCGCGCGTTCTGTCGAATTTGGGCGATCCGGAACCCGTTTGCGCGCCGATTGAGTTCCAGGGCGGCGCGTGGCGGCCCATGGGATGAAACCGTCGCGCACAGCCGCCTGGGGTTAAGCCGAGGCTTGGCGCAGGTAGCGGTCGATCGCCGCGGTGGCGTCTGCGCATTTCGCCGGGTCAAGCGCCTCCGCATGGGGCGTCCCAAACGCACCCGCATCCGTGTCGTAATACCGCCCGCCTGCGTCGCTGAATTCGTCGGAGAGAGCGGCGCGGCGGAGGATCTCGCCGCCGATCCCCACATCGTTGCCCGAGATCCCAAATCCCTCGGTCACCATCTTCGTCGCCAAGAGCGAGCCTGGGTTCACCGCCACCACCATGGGCCCCGCCGCGCCGTATTCGGCCGCGAGATGGCGGGTCCACAGGATGAGCGCCAGCTTGCTCTGCGCATAGGCGGCCATGTCGTCTAGAGCGCTCCCGCCGGTGAGCGCTGCCAGGTCGACGGGCGCTTGCGCGGCGGAGGAGATGTTGATCACCCGACCGCCAGGCCTCAGCGCGTCTTCTAAGCGTCGCGTGAGCGCGTAAGGCGCGACCGTGTTGACCACAAAGCGAATGTCCGCGCCGTCCGGGAGGCGCGTCTTCGGGGTCTTTAGGACCCCCGCGTTATTGATCAGCGCCGACAAGTCCGCGCCCCGTTCCGCAAGCGCGTCTCCGAGCGCCGTCACCTCTTGGAGATCGGCGAGGTTGGCTTTGAACAGGGCTGAACTCTCGAGGGACAGTTCAGCGCCGACCCGCGCCAGCTTATCGGCGTTGCGGCCATGGATCCAAACGGTGGCGCCCGCCGCCTTTAGCCGGCGCGCGGCGTCCAGGCCGATTCCATCCGTTCCGCCGGTGATCAACACCGCGCCCGTTCCTTGCTCCACGGCATCCTCCGCTGCTTCTACGACGCGACCCGCGGCGTTCCCCCGGCCTAACCGCTTGCGGGCGGCGCGCAAGGGGCGTTAAAAACAAACCGAACGTTCTGTTTGGTTGTCTGGAGAGGGATCAGGGGCATGCTCGATAATCCGTTTGATACCGAGGAGCGCGTGGCGTTCCGGGAGACGGTCCGCGGCTTTGTCGAGCGGGAGATCGCGCCCCATGTCGACGAATGGGATGAGGCCGGCGAGATCCCGTGGGAGCTGCACCAGAAGGTCGGCGCGCTTGGCGCGTTCGGCTTCGGTGTGGAGGAGCGTTATGGCGGCCTCGGTTTCGATGATTTCTTCATGCGCTGCATTTTCGGCGAGGAGATGGGCATGTGCGGCGCGGGCGGCGTGCCGGCGGCGCTGGGGGGGCGGGGCATCTCCATCGGCCCGATCCAGAAACTCGCCTCCGATGAGATCAAAGAGCGGGTGCTGCCGCCGGTGGTCTCGGGCGAGAAGGCGTCTTCCCTCGCCGTCACGGAACCTTCGGGCGGCTCAGACGTGGCCAATCTCCGCACCCAGGCCCGGCTAGACGGCAATCACTATGTGCTGAACGGGCAGAAGACTTTCATCACGGGGGGCATGAACTCCGACTATTTCGTCGTCGGCGCGCGCACGGGGGGGGAGGGCCTCGGCGGCGTTTCCCTGTTCTTTGTGGAAGCGGACACGCCGGGTTTCAGCCGCAGCGCCATCGACCGGAAGATGGGCTGGTGGTGCTCCGACCAAGCGACGCTTTACTTTGACGAATGCCGGGTGCCGGCGACCAATATGCTCGGGCCGGAGAACCGAGGCTTCTATGCGATCATGGACAATTTCAATGCGGAGCGTCTGGGGCTGATCGCCCAGGCGCTGGGCATGATGAAGCTGTGCATGCGCGAGTCGCTGGCTTGGGCGCGGGAGCGGGAGACCTTTGGCCGCCCGCTGATTAAGCGCCAGGTGATCCAGCATAAGATCGTGGAGATGTCGGCGCGGATCGACGCGGTCGAGGCCTATATGCTGCGCATCGCCCATGCGATGCAGCATGGCGCGCAGCCGATCGCAGAGCTCGCAAAAGCGAAGTTCTACAGCACCAAGGCGCTCGAATGGGTGGCGAGCGAGGCCATGCAGATCTTTGGAGGCGCAGGTTATCTGCGCGGCAATTTGGTGGAGCGCGCCTATCGCGAGGTGAAGGTCGTGGCCATCGGCGGCGGCTCCGAAGAGATCATGCGGGATCTCGCTGCGACCCAGATGGGCTTGTAGGGGAGATGACGACAGCGATAGCTGAGCATCGCAAAGGGACGGCCGTCCTTCGCTACAGCAATCCCCCTCGGGACTATCTCACGGCGCCGGGCAGCGCCGAGTTGCTTGACGCTGTCGAGGCCGCCGTGGCCGACGCGGCGGTGCGAGCGATCATCCTTACGGGTCGCGATGAGGCGTTCATTCGCCACTACGACGTCGGCGAGATCGAGGCCGTGCGGGGCGCTGTCACATCGGGGTCGATCGGACGGGAGGCGATGGAGACGGGCCCCTTCGCGGCGCTGACGCGGGCCGTGTTCGAGGCGCCGAAGCCGGTGATCGCCGCGATCAACGGGGTGTGCATGGGGGGCGGCTTCGAATTGGCGCTCGCCTGCGACTTCCGCGTCGCGCAGCGCGACGTTGCGATGATCGGGCTGCCGGAGACCCGCATCGGCATCGCGCCGGGCGGCGGCGGCACGCAGCGTTTGCCGCGCCTGATCGGCGAGGCGCGGGCGCTTGAATTTATCTTGCGGGGGCAAGTTGTCGCCGCAGCGGAGGCCCGCGAGATGGGCCTCGTCCATCAGTTGGCCGATGACGCGTTGGCCGACGCGGTCTCGCTGGCGGAGGAGTTGGCGACCCGGTCGCCCGAGTCCTTGGCGATGGCCAAGCAGCTGGTTCGGACGGCGCTCGCGACGCCGCTGGAAGAGGGGCTTCGCGCTGAACAGCACGGCTTCTTTGACCTGCTCTCGACCGAGGGCGCCGCGCAGGGGATTCAATCCTTCTTCGCCAATGGCGAGGACATCGCCGAGTGATGCGCAGCTCGACCGCCCTCCCGCGGCGACCCGCCGCAGGCCCTTCCTTAGCGTAACGTCCGAGAGTGCCATCAAAACGACAATCGGAGACGACGCATGGGACGTTTGCAAGGGAAGATCGCGCTGATCACCGGCGGCGCGCGGGGGCTTGGCGAGGCCATGGGCCGGGCCATGGCCGCAGAGGGCGCCGCCGTGGCGCTCACGGATCTATTGGAGGAAGAGGGGACACGCGTCGCGGCCGACCTGACTGAGCAAGGCCACAAGGCGATGTTTCTTCAGCAAGACGTCACCGACGAGGCGCGTTGGGATGCGGTGGTCGCCGAGGTGAGTGATCGCTTCGGCGGCCTCAATGTGCTGGTGAACAACGCCGGGATCGCCGCGGTCGGCGCCATCGATGAGGCCAGCTTCGCCGATTGGCGTCGGACCCAAGCGGTTAATCTCGACAGCGTGTTTTTGGGCTGCCGCGCCGGGGTGCGGTACATGAAGGACCAGGGCGGCGGCTCGATCATCAATATCAGCTCAATCGAGGGCATCGTCGGCAATGCGGTCCTCGCGGCTTACAACGCTTCCAAAGGCGGCGTGCGTCTGCTCACGAAGTCGGCCGCGGTGCGCTGCGCTGAGGCCGGCTTCGGCGTGCGGGTGAACTCCATCCATCCGGGCTTCGTCATGACGGCCATGGTTTCAGAAGGCTTCGCGGACGCGCCGCCGGAAATGGCGGACCAGGTGATCGCCATGACGCCCATGAAGCGCTTCGGCACGCCTGAGGAAATCGCCGCCGGAGCCGTGTTCCTCGCCTCCGAAGAGAGCGCCTTCATGACGGGGTCCGAGTTGGTGATCGATGGCGGTGTGATCGCGCAGTAGCGGTCACCAAACTGCGGTCAGCGCCGACCCAGGTTGGATGGCGCTGGCGCCGAGACCAAGCGCAATCAGGCCGAAAAAAATCGTGAGCGCAGGTGAAGTGCGCAGTCGCCCCGTCAGGCAAAGGGTGAGGAAGGCCCCTGTATTGGACACCAATCCCATCGCGACGACACCCCAGGGAAATGAACCTTGATGCTCGATGAGCCAAATTCCCGAAGTATAAGCGACAAGAAGCGCCAAAAGCGCTACGCCATACAAACGGTATAGTGCTACATCGACATGGCCAAATCCGGCAATTCGATCGAGCCACTGCTTTTTAAGGAGGAGGAATGGGAGCGCCACCGTCAAAAGCGTCACGACGATTTTGATTATGAGCAGGAGCGAAAGTGCGGTCATTGCGGAGTGTCCATCGAGGTTAGCCGGGCCAAAACATGAGGGATACTCATGTTGCTGTCAAGCCGCCTGGCGTTGCGCGGTTTTGGTTTCGGCTGCGATGGCGTGAAAGATGACAGAGTTTGGATGGAACGAGCCGAAGCAGGCGCGCAGCATTCAGAAGGTGCAAACGATGCTGTCGGCGGCGATGGAGCTCGCCATCGAGCAGGGGGCGCTCGATATCTCCATGACTGCGGTCGCAAAGCGCGCTGGGGTTCCGATCGGCACGCTTTATCAGTTTTTTCCGACGCGAACCGCGCTCATCGGCAAGCTCTTCGCGCAGGCGATGGAGCCCATTGACGCCAGCGTCGCCGACGCTCTGGCTGGCGGCCCAGGAGCTCTCGGGCCGAGGGTTGAAGCGCAGATGCTCGCGCATTTGACCTTGGTTCGAACGCAACCTGGCTTGGCGCTGATTTGGGCGTCGCCGGATCTTGATCCGGCGATACGCGCAGCGGACGACGCCAATACAAAAAAGAACGCCGCAGTTCTGACTGCGCGGTTGCAGTCCGCCGCGCCACCGGAATTGTCGGAGACAGATGCGGCGTCTTGGGCTGCTGACGTCGCGGCGAGCGCGTTGTTGGTGTGTCATCTCTGGAGCAGCGTGATCCGGCTGTGCGCGCGCGCGGAAGAGGGGGAAGCGGAGCGTATTATTCGTCAATATGCGCTCATGATCTCGACCCATGGGGAGCGGCTTCTTTCAGGCCAACGGTGATCCAAGGGGACGCGTCTCGCGTTTAGGTGGCGCGTGGAGTGTGGATCGCGAAGGTAGACTTTTTGCACAGGAGCCGACGGAGCGGGTTCGCCCGGACGTTAGAGACGCCGACGGCCGCGGCGCAGCGCCTTGTTCTCGCCCCTCGAAACAGGTCGGTTGAGCCTCGCGTGGCGCGACGACCCTTTACGATGGTGGGTTTCGCGGCTTTCGTCTGGTTCAGCATCGCGAGCGGGCCAGAGCGGCCGGCGTCTTGCGGGACGCCCAAAGAGGAGTGTGATCATGCTAAAGGCTCAGGCGCGCGCGCTGCTGCAACTGGTCCTCGTGGTCGCCTTCGTCGGTGGCGCGGCGATGACCGTGCGCTGGCTGGTGGAGACCCGACCGAGCGCGCCGCAGCGGCCGGTGACGGAGCCCGTCTACGCCATTAAAGCGGTGCAAGCGCAGGCTGCGTTCAACCAGCCTATGATCACGGTGTTCGGAGAGGTGTCGGCGCGCCGCGCGGTCGAGCTCAAGGCGCTGGTGGCCGGCCCGGTGGTTGAAACGAGCGACCGGCTGATCGTGGGAGAGCGCGTGTCTGCGGGCGAGGTGCTCGTCCGTATCGATCCCTTCGCCTATGAGGGCGCGGTGGATGAGGCGCGCGCCAATCTCGTTGAGGCGGAGGCGCAACGCACCGAAGCCGTGTCGCAATTTGAAGCGACCGCCAAGGATCTCAGCCGCATCGCCGAGCAGGTGGCGATCGCCGAACGCGATCTCGAGCGGGCGCGCGACCTCGTTCGCAGCCGAAATGTCGCGCAGCGGACCGTTGATGAGCGGGAGTTGACGCTGGTGCAGCGTCGCCAGAGCCTGGAGGCGGCGGAAGCGAGCCGGACGGTGCAAGCGGCCCGGGTTGAACAAAAGCAAGCGGCGGTGGATCGTCTCCGGTGGAGGTTGCGTCAAGCGGAGCGCAACCTTGAAGACACGGCGCTCCGCGCGCCGTTCGACGCGATCGTGCGCTCGGAGAATGTCGGCCTCGGCAAGCGCCTCAGCACCAATGATGTGGTTGCGCAGATCTATGAGGCGGGGGGGCTCGATGTGCGCTTCACCCTGTCCGATAGCCAGTTTGGGCGGCTGAGCGCCGATGAGAAACCGCTGATCGGCCGAAAGGCGTCGCTGGTGTGGGCCGTGGGCGGGACGCCGGTGAAGGCGACGGCGCGGATTGATCGTATCGCGCCCGACGTCTCCTCCATGAGCGGCGGCGTGGCGATCCTGGCCCGGGTGTTGGCGGCGGATCCCGCCACGGAGACGTTGCTCCGCCCGGGGGCCTTCGTCTCCGTCTCGCTGGCTGACAAGGGCTTCGCAGACAGCGTGCGCCTGCCCGAAGAAGCGCTCTATGACGGGGATCATCTCTATGTGCTGAAGCCGGTTGAGGTGGATGAAAGCGCGCCCGACGCGCGCGAGGTGTGGCGCCTCAATCGGGTGGCGGCGCGGGCGCTGGCCTGGGACGGCTCGGAGGTGATCGTCGACGCGCCGGTTGACGGCGCTTGGGTGATGACCAGCCGTCTGGCCGAGGCGGGGGACGGCGTGAAAGCGCGGATCGTGGTCGATGACGGGCCGGCCCCGCAGTCTGATCTGCAAAGCCGCCACGGCGCGGGCGGATCGACGGAAGGCGTCGCGCGGAAGTCGCTCTCGGAGACGGGGGCGGCCGGGGAGCGCGGGTGATTGCGGTGGCCGGCCGGGCGAAAGCGTCGGCGTCCGCCCACGACCAAGCTTGAAGAGTGACGCAGATGAACGACGAGCAGAACCGCGACCTAGGCTCCAACGGTGGACCAAACGACGGCGCTCAGCCCGCCGCCGGCGGGGTCATCCCGTTTTTCGTGCGCCACCCCAATGCCGCCAACCTGTTGATGATCATGATGATCGCCTTCGGGATCTACGGCATCCTGCAAATCAACACGCAGTTTTTTCCCACTGTTGAGACCAACCGTATCGGCGTCTCGGTCGAGTGGCGCGGCGCCAGCGCTGAGGACGTCTCGCGCAACATCCTCGACGTTGTGGAGCCCGAGGTCCGGTTCCTCGACAATGTGAAGCAAGTCGAATCCTACGCGCGGGAAGGCGCGGCGACCGTCGGGCTCGAATTCGACGAAGGCGCCGATATGCAAAAAGCGCTTTCAGATGTGGAGCAGGCCATCGCCGGCATCTCCAGTCTGCCCGAGGGCGCGGAGACGCCGGTCGTCACGCGCACGCTGTTCTACGAGACCGTGGCCCGCGTCGCTCTGCGCGGTCCGTTCAGCGAGCAGGCGCTGAAACGTTTTGCGCGGCAGGTGCGAGACCGGCTGCTCGATGAGGGCATCGACCGCGTCGAGTTCGACGGTCTGCGCGATGGCGAGATTGAAGCGGTGCTGTCCACCGCGGATCTGCGTCGCCTCGGGCTCACCGTGGGCGATGTGGCCAATCGCATCGCGCAGAACAGCCAAGATCTCCCTTCAGGCGACCTGGATGGCGACGTTGAACGACAGATCCGCATGCTGGGCGAGGCGGAGACGCCCTCGGCCATCGGGCGGATTGAAGTCACCACCTTGGCCACGGGCGAGCGCGTGCTGCTGCGCGACATCGCCGTGGTGCGGGACACCGTGGCCGAAGATGGCCCGCGCGGTCTTTCGGGCGGCATGCCCGCGATCGAATTGAATGTGCAGCGGGCCGCCAACGCCGACACGTTGGAGATGGCCGAGATCATGGAGCGGGCGCTCGCCAAAGTCCGCGCCGAATTGCCGGCGACCATCGAATTGCTCACCTACCAGGCGGGCGCGGAGCGCGTGGCGGAGCGGATTGGCTTGCTGGTGAAGAACGGCGCCGGCGGGCTGATCCTCGTGGTCTGCATCCTATTGTTGTTCTTAAAGGCGCGGATCGCGCTTTGGGTCGCCGCGGGCGTGCCGGTGGCGCTGCTCGCCACCATTGGCTTCATGTGGGCCTCCGGGCAGACCATCAACATGCTGTCGCTGTTCGGTCTGATCATGACGCTCGGCATCATTGTCGACGATGCGATCGTGGTGGGCGAGCATACCGACACGCGGCTCTCCATGGGGGATCCGCCGCAAGAGGCGGCCATCGCCGGGGCGGGGCGCATGATCACGCCGGTGGTCGCCGCCATGTTGACCACGGTCGCGGCCTTCGCGCCGATCCTGCTGATCGGGGACGTGATCGGCCAGATCGTCGGCGCCCTGCCGCTGGTGGCGGTGGCGGTGCTGGCCGCGAGCCTGATCGAGTGTTTCTTCATTCTGCCGAACCATTTAAGCCACGCGTCGCCCCCGCCGGGGCGCCGCCGTATCTCCTTCATCCGCATGGCGTTGCTGGCGGTGACCATGGTGGCCCCGGTGGTCGCGGTGGCGCTGAGCCAAGGCTTCGCAATCGGTCTCGGCCTCCCCTGGCTGTTCGATCTGTTCAATCCAGCCGCCACGGCGCTGGGGCCGTTCTTTATCCCCGTGGTGGCGGGCGTCGGCGTGACGCTCGCCTATCTGATCGAGCTTCGCCTGCTCCGGGCGGGGGAGCCTGGCCCCAAGAGTTTCCGCGCACGCTTCGACGCCGGGTTTGATTGGTTCAAAACCGCGGTCGTGCGGCGCTTGGCCATGACGGCGGTGAGCCTCCGCTATGCGACGACGGCGTTTTGCGTCGCGCTGTTCATGGTCGCCGTGGGCCTGATCCAAGGCGGCCGCCTCCCCTTCGTTTTCTTCCCTTCGCCGGAGGCGGAGAATGTGAACGCGTCGATTACGCTTTATTCCGGCACGCCCGAAGTTGAGGCGATCCGGGCCGTCGAAGCGGTGGAGGCCGCGCTCGTCCGCGCCGAGCAGCGTCTCTCTCCGGACGAGCCGCTCACCCGCGCGAGTTTCGTCACGCTGGGCAAAGCGGGGAACAATCGGGGCGATAACTTCGCGCGGATCTCCGTCGAGCTCACCTCCTCCGAGGTCCGCTCCGTGCGGACGACCGAGATCGTGCGGGCCTGGCGCGAAGAGCTGCCGGATTTCAACTCCGTTAAGCGCGTCTCCATCGCCGAGGCGCGGCTCGGCCCGCCGGGGCGGGATTTTGATATTCGTCTAATCGGCGAGGATCCCACGGCGCTTAAAGCGGCGGCTCGGGATGTGCAGCAGACGCTGGGCACCTTCCCCGGCGTCTCCGGCCTGGATGACGATCTGCCCTATGGAAAGCCCGAATTCGCGCTGGAGTTGACGCCGCGGGGCGCGGTGCTTGGGTTCACCGCGGAAAGCGTCGCCGCGCAGGTGCGCGACGCCGTGGAGGGCCGCGTGGCCCGGCGCATCGCCACCATCGATGAAGAGATCAAGATCCGCGTTCGGCAAAACCTCGAAGGCACGGGCGGGGATCTCCGCGCCATGGAGTTGAAGAGCCCGAGCGGCGATTTCGTACCCCTGTCGGAGGTGGTGACCGTCACGGAGCGGCAAGGGTTCTCCGTGATTGTCCGGCGGGACGGCCGGCCGACCGTGTCCGTCACCGCCGATGTGAACCCGGCCGTCACCACCAATGTGGAGATCCAAGAGACGCTGGAGCGCGTGGGCGCGATCGACCGGATCGCCGCCCGGTATGGGGTGACGTTTGAGTTCTCGGGCCGGGCCGAGGAGCGTCGGGACGCGTTCGCCGATCTTCGCATCGGCGGCATCGTGGCGCTGCTGGCCATGTATCTGATCATCGCCGCCTTGTTCGCCCATTACGCCCGGCCGCTGGCCGTGCTGATGATTGTGCCGTTTGGCGCGGTGGGCATGATCATCGGCCATTGGCTGATGAATATCCCCCTGACCATGATGAGCTTCATCGGTTTGTTGGGTCTCTCTGGGATTCTGGTGAACGACTCGATCATCCTCGTCTCCCGCTTCGCCGAAAGGCTGCGCGCCGGCGAGATCCCGCTGATCGCCGCGGTTGGCGCCTCGGTGGACCGGACGCGGGCCGTGATCCTCACCTCGCTCTCCACCATCCTCGGCCTCACGCCGCTGTTGTTTGAGCGCAGCCTGCAGGCGCAGTTTCTGCTGCCCATGGCCACCACCATCGTCTTCGGCATCGGCGTCGCGACCATCTTCGTGCTGTTCCTGACGCCGTCGCTGCTGATGATCGGGCATGACATCCAGCGCGTCGCGCGGCGGTTGCGCGGAGAGCCCGCGGATGGCCCCGGCGGCGGCGCGGGCGCGGCCACGCCGGCCGAGTAACGCGGTTTATCGGTCAGTTTCAGGTTCAATCCGCCGCCGATCCGCACTACCTCTCCGCCACACGCGTTGGAGAGGAGCATTGCACATGGCCGACGGAGCCCCGGCGCAAGTGTCCATCACCCTGCCCGACGGCGCGGTGCGGCGTTATCAGACGCCCGTGACCGCCGCCGACGTGGCGACCGACATTTCGAAATCTCTCGCCAAGAAAGCGTTGGCCTGCCGCATCGACGGCCGCTTGGCTGATCTCTCCGCGCCGATCGAAGCGGACACGGCGCTGGACATCGTCACCGCGCAGGATGAGACCGCGGCGTTGGAGCTGATCCGCCACGACCTGGCGCATATCATGGCGCGCGCGGTTCAGGAGATTTGGCCGGAGACCAAGGTCACCATCGGCCCGGTGATCGAGGACGGCTTCTATTATGATTTCGACCGCGAGACGCCGTTCACTGAGGAGGACTTCCCGGCGATCGAGGCGAAGATGCGGGAGATCATCGCCGCGCGGGATCCGGTGCGCACGGAGGTTTGGCCGCGGGACCGCGCGATCGCCCACTACGAGGCGGCCGGCGAGCCCTTTAAAGTGGAGCTCGTCGGCATGATCCCCGAGGGCGAGGCCGTGCGCATGTACTGGCACGGCCCCTGGCAGGATCTCTGCCGCGGCCCCCACCTCGCCCATACCGGGCAGTGCCCGCCCGACGCCTTCAAACTGATGAGCGTCGCCGGGGCCTATTGGCGCGGCGACAACGACAACAAAATGCTTCAGCGGATCTACGCGGTCGCGTTCCGCAGCAAGGCCGAGCTCGACGCCTGGCTTCACCAACGGGAGGAAGCGCTCAAACGCG
>JBCCTM010000075.1:0-11790 GCA_039198535.1 Pseudomonadota bacterium | reverse complement strand
GAAATCGCCACGACATCATCGTCGATCAGGCGGAGCCGTCCGACGCCCGCGGCGGCCAGGTAGAGCGCCGCCGGCGCGCCGAGGCCGCCGACCCCGACAAGCGCCACGGTCGCTTTGCGAAGCCGCGCCTGGCCCGGTCCGCCGACCTCCCGCAGGACGATCTGGCGGGCGTAGCGCTCAAGTTCCGCCTCGCTCAACGCCATGTCACGCCCCGCCTATCCTCGCCCGCCTGGCCCAGGGCCAGTGGCGTCAGGGCCGGTCGATCCAAAGCCGGTTGAGCCAAAGCCGCCGGCGCCCCGCGCGGTCTCGTCGAGCGCCGACGCAGGCTCAAACACCCCGCGGAGAACAGGGGCGAGCACCAGCTGCGCGATCCGCATGCCGCGGGTGATCTCTAAGGTCTCCGCGCCGAGATTGATCAGCAGCACCTGGATCTCGCCCCGATAGTCCCAGTCGATGGTGCCGGGCGCATTGGCCACGGTGACGCCGTGGCGGCGAGCCAATCCGGACCTCGGCCGGATTTGCGCTTCGACGCCTTCCGGCAGCGCCAGGATCACGCCGGTGGGCGCGGCGATCACCCGCCCAGGCTCAAGGTGGATCGGCGCGTCTTCCGGGTTGGCCGCCTGCAGATCCGCGCCAGCGGCCCCTTCGGTCGCGTAGATCGGCGGGCCCACGGCGTGATCCGCCAAGCGCATGGCCACGCGGACCTCTTCGAGCCCAGGCGCGGCGGCCCCGCTCAAGACCCCGTCCCCGCGGCCAGATGCTCCGCGATCCGCGCCGCCAGCCGCTCCCCCACCGCGGTCTTGCTGGCGCGGCTCCAGGCGTCCTCGCCGGTCTCGGTGATCAGCAGCACCTCGTTCATATCCCCGCCCATGACGCCCGACGCCGCCGAGACGTCGTTGGCCACGAGCCAGTCGCATCCCTTCCGCTTGCGCTTGGCGCGGGCGTTCGCCGCCACATTGTCCGTCTCCGCTGCAAACCCGATCACCAGGGCCGGCCGCTGAGCCGCTGACCGAGCCGCCACCTCCGCCAGAATGTCTGGGTTTTCCACGAGCGTCAGAGCCGGCGCGCTCGCGCCCTTTTGCTTTTTGATCTTCGCGCCAGCGGCGAGATCGGCGCGCCAATCGGCGACGGCGGCGGCGAAAACGGCGATGTCGTGGGCCGGCCCCGCGTCCAGCGCGCCGATCACCGCGTCGCGCATCTGCTGCGCCGTCTCGACCGCGTGAATCGCCGCGACGCCCTTGGGCGCGCTCGCCTCCGCCGGGCCCGTGACGAACGTCACTTCCGCGCCAAGCGCCGCCAGCGCCTCCGCCACGGCCACACCCTGCCGTCCCGACGAGCGATTGGCGATGTAGCGGACCGGATCGATCGGTTCATGGGTCGGCCCTGAGGTGACCAGCGCGCGCCGCCCGACCAGCGGCCCTGAGGCCGTCGTCCCGGGAGCGCGGAGCGCCGCCTCCACCGCATCGGCGAGCGCGTCCACCTCAACCAGCCGTCCAGGGCCAAACTCGCCACAGGCCATGGCGCCTTCATCGGGTCCGGCGACCAAGACGCCGTCTCGCCGCAGCTGCGCGAGGTTCCGCTGCGTCGCGGCGTGGGTCCACATGCGCACATTCATCGCGGGCGCGATCAACACCGGCTTGTCGGTGGCCAACAGCAGGGTCGAGGCGAGATCATCGGCGAGCCCATGGGCCATCTTGGCCATCAGATCCGCCGTCGCCGGGGCGACCACCACCAAATCCGCGCTCCGCGACAGCTCGATATGGCCCATCTCCCGCTCCGCAGTCAGCGACAGCAGCTCCGTATGGACGGCGCCGCCGGACAGCGCGCCCATGGAGAGCGGCGTCACGAAGGCCTGCGCGGCCTCGGTTAGCACGGCGGTGGTCTCCACGCCGCGCTCCTTGAGCCGTCGCACGAGGTCGAGGCATTTGAACGCGGCCACGCCGCCGCCGACGATCAAGAGGATCTTTCTTGCGGTCATGGGCGAGAGCTTAGCCCGCCGCGCCCGCGAGCCATAGGCCCAACCCGGCGCCTAGGCCGCCCGAGGCGACGCCAACCAGAATCAGCCATACCGTCGCGGGCGCGCCCCCACCGTCGCCCGACCGCGCGCGCGGCGTTGGCGCCGCGGAGGGGGCGCCCTCGCCGCCCATGGCCCCGAGCTCTTCCGAAGGGTCGGCGCCGGAGCCGGACAGGTCCGCGTCGTCCATATTGCGCTGCGCCCACTGCTCCGCGCTGGCGGCGAGGCGCTCCGCCAATTCCGGCAGACGGGGCCCGAGCCGCGCCAGGGCCCGCGCGCTTTCGCGGAGATCCCGGAACGCCGCGGCGGGGCCGAGGTTCTCCACCATGAACCGCTCCACCTCCGGCCGCGCGGCGTCCCACATGTCGAAATCCGGGTCCAAGCTGCGGGCCACGCCCTCCACCACCACCATGGTCCGCTGCAGGAGGATTAGCTCGGGGCGCGTCTCCATGCCGAAGCGCTCGGTCACCTCGAACAATTGCTGAAGCACGCGGGCCATGGAGATATCGGAGGCTTGCTGTCCAAAGATCGGCTCGCCGATGGAGCGGAGCGCCTGGGCGAAATCCTCCACATTCTGCGTGCGCGGCACATAGCCGGCGTTGAAATGCGCTTCCGCCCCGCGGCGATAATCCCGGTTGAGGAAGCCGAGCAGGATCTCCGCATAGGCGCGCCGGGTTTTAGCGTCGATGCGCCCCATGATGCCGAAATCATAGATCACCGCCGCGCCGTCCGGCCCGATCTTCACATTCCCCTGGTGGAGATCCGCGTGGAAATACCCGGCGCTCAACGCGTTGCGGAGGAACAAGCGCATCAGCCGCAGCGCGAGCTCTGGCAGATCCACGCCCGCCGCCCGCAGCGCCGGCACATCGCCGAGCCGATCGCCCTCCGCCCAATCGGTGGTCAGCACCCGCTTGGCGCTCAGATCCCAGCGCACGCTGGGGCAGCGGACGGCCGCTTCGTCCCGGATCATTTCCGCAAATTCCGACCCGGCCGCCGCCTCCATGCGCAGATCCATCTCGCGCAGGACGACGCCTTCGAAATGGCTCACCACCTCCCGCGGACGGAGCCGGCGGCTCTTGGGGGCCAGGCGCTCAACGAGCCGCGCGACAAAGTAGAAGGCGGCGATGTCTTTGGCGAAGGCGCGCTCCACGCCGGGGCGGAGCACCTTCACCGCCACGGGCCGCCCCGCTTTCGTCTCCGCATAGTGCACTTGGGCGATGGAGGCGGCGGCGATGGGCGGGTCAAAGCGCCGGAACATCTCGGCGATCGGCCGGCCGAGCTCCCGCTCCACGGAGCGCCGGGCCTCCGCATCGTCGAAGGGCGGCAGGCGGTCCTGCAGCACCTTCAGATCCTCCGTGAGCGCGACGCCGGCGATGTCCGGCCGCGTGGAAAGGATCTGGCCAAATTTCACATAGGCCGGGCCCATGGCGGAGATGGCGCGGGAGACCTTGGGCAAGCTCGGATCTCCAGCGCGGCCGAACGGCCAGAGCGGCGCGGTGACCGCCCAAAGGAGGGTGCGCGGCCAGAAACCGACGCCCAGCTCGCTGAGCGCGAAAGACAACGCGCCGCTGCGCCGGAAGGTGGCCCCGATGCGCATCAGCCGGATCAGCGAGGAGATCATCTGCGCCGCCTTCGTTCGCCCATCGCTCCGACCTGAACCCCGCCCATCACCCTAGATCCGCCAGCCCGAATGGAGCGCGGCCACGCCGCGTGTGAGGTTGCGATAGGAGACCTGGCCGAAGCCCGCCTCCCGGATCATGCCCGCGAAACGTTCCTGGTTTGGAAAGCGGCGGATGCTCTCGACCAAATACTGGTAGCTGTCGCCATCCCCGGTCACGATCCGCCCCATCGCCGGGATCACATTGAAAGAATAGGCGTCGTAGAGGCGCGCGAGCCCGGGCTCCACCACATGGCTGAACTCAAGGCACATGAAGCGCCCGCCCGGCCGTAAGACGCGCCGGATCTCCGAGAGCGCTTTATCCGGCTCCGCCACATTACGAATGCCGAACGCCATGGTCACATAATCAAAGCTCTTGTCCTGGAACGGGAGGCGTGTCGCGTCGGCGCAGACCCAGGCGGCCGGCGCGCGGCCATCGGCCTCGAACCGTTTGCGCCCCTCTTGCAGCATCGCCTCGGTGAGATCGGCGATGGTCGTCTCCAATCCGCCGCCGACACGGTCCTGCGCGAGGATCGCGATGTCTCCGGTGCCGCCCGCGAGGTCGAGCAGCGCGCCGCCCGAGCGCGGGGACAGCCAATCGATCATGGCGGCCTTCCACAGGCGATGGACGCCAGCGGACATGAGGTCGTTCATCAGATCATAGCGGCTCGCCACGCTGTCGAAGACACCGCGCACCAAGCTCGGCTTCTCGGCGGTCGTCACCTCTCGAAAGCCAAAATGAGTGCGGTCCTGCGCGGCCGGATCTTGCGCGTCGGAAGGCGCCGCCGCAGACGGCTGTCTTGGGCTCGAACCGTTCGCTGCGGGGTCGGACATACGGGCTCCGTTGACTTGGAAGGCTTTGGCGCGCGCGCCGCCTGTGACGTGCAAGCCGGCGGCCAAAGACGGGAGTGGTGAGCGGCGCGCGGGCGTTTCTCCGCCAGCGCCGCTGCGTCAAACAGATAGCGCTTGGTGGCGGCGGCGGCCACATGCTTTAGGCGAGGTCTGGCCGCGTATCGTCACCAAGGCGGACGACCGCGCGTTTGGCCCGAGCAAAACGAGGATGCGGCGTGCCGGAGTTGCCTGAAGTGGAGACGGTGATGCGGGGCATAGCGCCCGCGCTCACCGGCCGGCGGATTGAACGCGCGGAGGCGTACCGGCCGGATCTGCGCTGGCCGCTGCCGGAGCGCTTCGCCGAGCGGCTGACGGGGCGCACGGTTCTCGGGCTGGAGCGACGTTCGAAATACATCCTCGCCGCCCTCGATGATGGATGGAGTTGGCTGATCCATCTTGGGATGACTGGTCGCTTCGCCGTTGGCCCGCGGGACAATGCGCCCGCGGAGCAACTGGGCGAGTTTGTCCATGACGCCGGACGGTTGCCCGCCCATGATCACGTGTTGGTTGAGACCTCGGACCACCGGCTGATCTACAATGACGTCCGCCGGTTTGGAGCCATGGATCTGACGCCCACGGCGGAGGCGTCCACCCATAAGCTGCTCGCCACGCTTGGACCGGAGCCCCTGTCCGACGCGTTCAATCCCAAAGCGCTCGGCGCCGCGCTCGAGCATCGCATCGTGAGCGTCAAAGCGGCGTTGCTCGACCAGAAGATCGTGGCCGGGCTCGGCAACATCTATGTCTGCGAGGCGCTCTGGCGCTCGAAGATCCATCCCACGCGGGAGGCGGGAACGCTCACGGCGGCGGAGCTCAAACGCCTGGTGACCGCCTGCAAAGAAGTGCTGACCTCGGCCATCGAAGCCGGCGGCTCAAGCCTGCGGGATTACCGCCATGCGGATGGCGCGCTCGGGTATTTCCAGCACAGCTTCTCGGTCTATGGGCGGGAGAGCGAGCCCTGCCCAAGGCGGGGCTGTTCGGGCGAGGTGGAGCGTCTCGTCCAAGGGGGCCGCTCGAGCTTCTTCTGCGCGGGCTGCCAAAGCTGAGCGCCGGCCGGTTGTGGGTCGCAGGGCGATCCGCTAGCGAGCGTTGAAACGCATCGGACGGAGGAACCGGGCCATGAAAGGGCGTCGCCATGGAATATGAGTTCATCAAAACAGAGCGCCGCGGCGCGGTTGCGGTGGTGTCGCTCAACAGACCGAAAGCGCTGAACGCGCTGAACGCCGCGCTCATCGCTGAACTGGCCGGCGCCATGCGCGCGCTCGACGCCGATGACGGGGTCGGCGCGATCGTGCTCACCGGCAATGAGCGCGCCTTCGCCGCCGGCGCCGATATCACCGAGATGCGCGAGGTGCCTTTTGTGGAGGCCTACCGCCGCGGGCTGCTCGACCGGGACTGGGACGCGGTGGCCCAGGTGCGCAAACCGACGCTCGCCGCCGTGGCCGGCTATGCGCTCGGCGGCGGCTGCGAGGTGGCCATGATGTGCGACATGATGTTCTGCGCCGACACCGCGCGCTTCGGTCAGCCGGAGATCAATCTCGGCGTGCCGCCGGCGCTGGGCGGCACGCAGCGGCTGACGCATTTTATCGGCAAGTCGAAGGCGATGGAGATGTGTCTCACGGGCCGGATGATGAAAGCCGACGAGGCGGAGCGATGCGGCCTGGTCGCCCGGGTGTTCCCCGCCGACGCGTTGATCGACGAGGTGGTGAAGATCGCCGAGACCATCGCGTCGAAATCGCCGCTGGCGGTGATGGCGGTGAAGGAATGTGTGAACCGCGCCTACGAATCGACGCTCGCGGAAGGGCTGCTGTTCGAGAAGCGGCTGTTCCATTCCATGTTCGCCACGAAAGACCAAAAGGAAGGCATGGGCGCCTTTGTTGAAAACAGAACGCCGACCTTCCGGGGCGAGTGAGCCTGGCGAGGCTGGCAAGTGCAGCCGCCGCCTCATTTTATCACCGAGGAGCGGGGAGCCGCACCCCGGTGGCGGCCGCCGATGACAGTGCGGAAATGGCGCGCAAATGCACTTGACCGGCGCCGGGGGGCTGAGTAGCTACCGCCGTCTATCCACAGGGCTAATTGCAGAGAGTGACGGACAGCCATGGCGAACTCGCCTCAAGCGAAAAAGCGGATTCGGCAAAGTGAGAAGCGCACGGCCGTGAACACGGCGCGGCGCAGCCGAATTCGGACCTTTATCCGCAAGGTTGAAGAGGCCATCGCCAGCGGCGATTCGGAGCAGGCCAAAACGGCCCTGCGTGAAGCGCAGCCCGAGATTGTGCGTGGCGTTTCAAAGGGCGTGCTTCACAGGAATACGGCTTCGCGAAAGGTCTCTCGCCTGGCGAAGCGCGTAAACACCATGACGCCGCTCCAATAATAGTCTCGCTTAAGGACCTGCTGCTTCGTTCTCCTTAGAAACGATTCTAGCTGCCCGGCCGTTTGATTTGCGTAAAAAACAAGCTTTAGTTCGGTGTCTACTTAGGCATCGGAGCGCTAACCTATTGTCCAAGCGCGATTTCGGAAATTATTAACAATTCGTGTAATATTTCCGTTGCACGCCGGGCTGTGGCAATTAACCTCACTGCTGAGGAGAGAGGAGACCCGCCGCAATGGCCGCTGATCGGAAGTCTATTTTCTTGGGGGATTTGTCTCCCCAAGAGGCCTACGACTTGGTTCGGCAGACGCCTTCGACGCTGATCGTTGACGTTAGAACCGATGCGGAACTCGCCTTTGTTGGCGGGGCGGACATGCCTGCCGAAGGCGGCTCCGTCACTCATATTGAGTGGAGCAGCTTTCCATCCGGGGCGGTGAATCCGAGCTTCGTCGGCCAGGTGGCGGCGGCGGCTCAGGAACGCGGGGCGGACACAGTCTTATTTATCTGCCGATCCGGAGCGCGATCCCTGCAGGCGGCCCACGCCGTCGCGGCGGAAGCGCCCGAGGGCCTCGCGCGCGTGTTTAACGTGTCCGAGGGATTTGAAGGCGGCCACGACGCCCAAGGGCGTCGCGGCCAGGTTTCAGGTTGGAAGGCGCGTGGACTGCCCTGGAGACAGGGCTGACACGGGCGAACAAAGCTCGGGCCGCAATGCACGGCGCGGGCGCGAATTGAAGGTAATGAGGGGGTTCCATGCCAGAAGGTCATAAGGCGCAACAATGGGAATTGGTGAAATCTGAACTGCGCAAAGAATTTGGGGACGCCAGCTACTCGAGCTGGTTTGCGCAGCTTCATCTCGATTCTTGGGACGACGGCGTCGTGACGGTGACCGCGCCGAATCGCTTCGTCTGTGATCGCGTTCAATCCGCGTATGACGCGCAGATCCGGGCGGTGGTGGCTCGAACTGAGCCCGAGACCAAGCGCGTGGTCTATCAGGTGAGCGGGCGCGGAACGGAAATGGCCGACGATATCGACGCGATGGCTAATCTAACCCATGCCGGGCGCGCCGACCGACAGCTTGCGGCGGCGGCCCAAGCTGCGGCGCAAGCGGCCGGGAGGTCCACCGTCAAGGGCGGCACTGTCGAGGAGCGGCTCGAGCGGCTGCGTATGATCCCGCTGAACGACGAGTTCCGCTTCGATCGCTACGTGGTGGGCCGACCCAATGAGCTGGCGTTCGCCGCGTCAAAGCGCATCGCCGAAGACACGACGACGCCGTTCAACCCGCTGTTCCTGTACGGCCCGTCGGGCCTTGGCAAAACGCACCTGCTGCATTCCATCGCATGGCGCCGGAAGGAGCTGTTTCCGAACGACAATATCCTTTTCGTCTCAGCGGAAACGTTCCTGTTTGAGTTTATCCACGCCGTTCGGAACCAAAACACGCTCGCTTTCAAAGAGATGTTTCGAGCCGTCGACATGCTCATCATCGACGATGTGCAGCACATCATCGGCAAGAACTACACGCAGGAGGAGTTCTTCCACACCTTCAACGTGTTAGCGGAGCAGAAGAAGCAGATTGTTATCTCGGCCGATTGCCCACCGTCTGATTTGGAGCTCGATGAGCGGCTGCGCAGCAGGCTCGGCTGGGGCTTGGTGGCGGATCTGCATCCAACCGATTATGAACTCCGCCTTGGAATTCTTCAGTCGAAAGCGGATCGTGAGATCCAAAATACGCCTGGCCTGGAGATCGACATTAAGGTGCTGGATTTCCTGGCCCATCGGATCTCAAGCGACGTGCGGACGCTCGAAGGCGCGCTGACCCGTTTGTGCACCATCGCCAATATGCATCAGCGCCCGGCGACCATCGAGTTGGCCCAGCGTGAGTTGCAGGATCTGCTGAAGCGCACGGACAAGAAGACCTCCATTGAAGAGATCCAACGCGTGGTGGCGGAGCACTACAATATACGCCTCGCGGATATGCACTCGCCGCGGCGATCGCGCAGCGTCGCGCGGCCGCGTCAAATCGCCATGTATCTGTGTAAGGTACTGACCCAAAAGTCCTATCCGGAGATCGGTGGGAAATTTGGCGGGCGGGATCACACCACGGTCTTGCACGCGGTAAAGAAGGTGAACGAACTGCGGGCGACCGACAGCGCCTTCGACGATGATGTGGAGCGTCTGCGCCGCACGCTCGAAAGCTGACATCGGGACGGCCCTAAGCTGAGCGCGGCGGATGACCCGAACCACCTCGCCGGGCTAGGGTCCCCCGACGAATCGTCGACTGCGCAGGGCCTGAGTTGCGCGCGGTCGACGCCGCGCCAATCCGCGCGGGCGCGTGACGGGGATCGGGCCGCCTTGGCGGTCCAAAAGCGCTCGCGCCGCCGCGGTTAAGCCGAGGAAGGCCTGAGACGATGCAAGTGTTGGTGGAGCGCGCAGCGCTGTTGAAGGCGACCGGCCGAGCCCAAGGCGTCGTGGAGCGACGCACCACCATCCCGATTTTGCAGAACCTTTTGGTCGAAGCTGAGGGCGGCGGGGTCTCCATCAAGGCCACCGATCTCGATATCGAAATCGTCGAGAATTTGCCGGGCCAAGTGGCCCGGGCGGGCTCTGTGACCGTGTCGGCGCACACGCTCCATGAAATCGTGCGGAAGTTGCCGGACGGCGCGGAGGTGAGCCTCGTCTCCGAAGGCGACGGCATGTTGGCTGTCTCGGCGGGACGCTCCCGCTTCACCTTGCAAACGCTCCCGCGCGAAGACTTCCCCGTGATGGCCTCCAGCGCGTTCGACCACAGCTTTGACGCCTCGGTCGCCACGGTTCGCCGCCTGTTTGACAAGGCGAAATTCGCGATCTCGACGGAAGAGACGCGATATTATCTCAACGGCGTTTATCTGCACGTCGCCGAGGAGGAGGGCGCCCAGAAACTGCGCGCTGTCGCGACGGATGGCCATCGGCTGGCCCGGGTCGACGCGGACCTGCCCGATGGGGCGGCCGGCATGGCGGACGTCATTGTCCCGCGAAAGACAGTGGGTGAACTCCGTAAGCTGTTGGAGGAAGATGGCGCGACCATCACCGTCTCGGTGAGCGAGACCAAGATTCGCTTCGCCGGACAGGACGTCGTGCTCACATCCAAGGTGATCGACGGCGCATTCCCGGACTATTCGCGGGTGATCCCCACCGGAAACTCGCTGAAACTCGAACTCGACGCCGGGCGGTTCGCCGGCGCTGTCGATCGCGTCTCCACCGTCTCTTCCGAGCGAACCCGCGCCGTGAAAATGAACTTGGACGGCGATCGCATGGTCCTGTCGGTTAATAGCCCCGACACAGGCAGTGCGACGGAAGAGCTGGAAGTCTCCTTCAGCGGCGATCCGATCGAGATCGGCTTCAACGCGAAATATCTGCTGGAGATCGCCGGGCAGATTGACGAACAAAACGCGGTGTTTCTGTTCTCAGATCCCGGCTCGCCCACTCTGGTGAGAGAAGGCGAGGACACCTCGGCGATCTATGTGGTCATGCCGATGCGCGTGTAAGCGCGCCGCCATGCGGGAGCGCCGGCCTGTCCACCTTCAAAGACAGCGATATCTCTGAAAGCGACGGCGACGCCCTTCCCCGGGCGACGGCCACGTTCGTTGAGCGCCTTGAACTCCGCCGCTTTCGCTCGCACCGCGCTTTCATCGAAAACTTCGAGCCCGGGCCGATCGCGATCTACGGGCCGAATGGCGCCGGCAAAACCAATATCTTAGAGGCCGTCTCAATCCTCGCGCCGGGTCGCGGCCTGCGGGGCGCCCGCGCGGAGCTGCTGGCGGGACGGCCCGATCCGATCGGTTGGACCGTGAAAGCACGGCTCTCGTTCGGCGGCGACCCTTCGGAATTGACCGCTCAGCTTGACCTGCGACCCGGCGCGTCGGACCGGGGCAAACGGCGCGTGACGTTGGACGGCGCGCCGATCTCGCAAGCCGCCCTCGCCAACCAGATCCGAGCGCTTTGGCTCACACCGGCGATGGATCGCCTCTGGATCGAGGGCGCCTCTGAGCGTCGCCGCTTCCTCGACCGGATCACATTGGGCTTCGATCCCGACCACGGGGCGCAATCCGCCGAGTACGAGCGCGCGATGCGGGAGCGCAACCGGTTGCTGAAAGAGAGCCGCGACGCGGGCGCGACGCCGCCCTCGGCCTGGCTCGACGCTCTAGAAGATCGAATGGCCCAGGCGGCTTGCGCGATCACAGCCTCCCGATCCGCCGCCATTGACGCCCTGGCCCAGGCGCAACAGGCGGCGGCGCAGCAGGCGGGAGCGTCGGAGGTGTTCCCCAAGGCGGATCTCGCCATTCAAACGCCGGACGGCCTGCGGCCAGAAGCCAATGTCGACGTTCTGCGGGAGAGGTTCGGCCGGGGCAGGCGGACCGACGCGGCGGCGGGCCGGACGCTTTGCGGGCCCCATCGCGACGACCTATCGGCGATCTATGCGGCGAAGGGGCTCGAGGCCGGGCAATGCTCGACCGGTGAACAAAAGGCGCTGCTGATCTCCCTGATCCTCGCCGCCGCCCGGGCGCAAACGGCCTCCACCGGGCCGACGCCGCTGCTGTTGCTTGATGAAGTCGCCGCGCATCTCGATGACGGCCGACGCGCGGCGCTTTACCAAGAATTAACGCTTCTTGGAGTGCAGGCATGGCTCACCGGTACTGGACCTGAACTGTTCTCAAGCCTCGCCGACACTGCTCAAATGCTGAATTTAGCCGCGATCGCACCATAATCGCGCAGACAAGCAACAGCTTGGGCAGGCGTTGACCTGATCTCGTTCTATCTCACCGCCGTTGTTGTGTTTTTCCTTTGCTTGTCAGTGATCTTAAGCTAAGAAATTAACGTTAGAAATTT
>JBCCTM010000074.1:0-11818 GCA_039198535.1 Pseudomonadota bacterium | reverse complement strand
TCCGCCTCAGGCCTGGGACGCGGCGAGGCAGCGGCGGGCGATGGCCGGGGCTTGGCGGACGCCGATCTCGATCGCCCCAAGCCGCACCGCTTCCGCGCGCATCTCGAGCGGCACGTCATAATGGGGATGGCGCGTCTTCGGCGGGCCTTGATAGGCCTGGCGCGGCATGCCGATGGCGTCGGCCATGGCGTGCAACTCCTCCAACGTGTCCGCCACCATATGGCAAAGCACCCGCCCCCGAAACGGCGCCCGCATATCATCCACATAAACCGGGATTTCTCAGTCCCTCCGCTGGCGACGGACGCTCTTAACGCCTATCGTAAAAACGATCGAGGGGGAGGCCGCACTATGCGCCGACTAATCTCCGACGGGGCCGCCGGCGGGGCCGAGCTTTGGGACGCCATGCGCGCCTTGCTTCGCACGCCCGAGGGGCATGTCAGCCTGGTTCAAGCCCTGGGCATCGGCGCCGATCCGGCGGAGCTCGGGATTGCCTGGATGATCCTCCTCCCGATGCTGGCCATCGGCGCACCATTGGCCGGCCTGGTCCTCTGGCGGCTGTGGGCGCGAGCGCGGCGTCGGCGCGCGGTGGAGGATGCGCGGAGGGCGGCGGAGGAAGCCGCCCGCGCGGAAAGGGAGGAAGCGCAGCAGGCGGCGCTTGTCGCGAGGCGGCGGCGGACCAATCGCCGGCTTTCCGCGCGGGAGGAAGCCGAGGCGAGACGGGTCGCCGAGGCCAAAGGCGCCCCCTTGGAGACGCTGCGCGCCTCCTTGATCGCCATGGGCGAGGACCAACGCGAGGGATTGTCCCCATCGGAGTTGGAGGCGCGGCTGGAGGCGCGGGCCGAGGATTATGCGGCCCTTGCAAAACGCGCCGCCGCCCCCAGCACCATCGACGACCCAGAGGTCGCCGCCCTGCGCCAACGCGCCAAGCCGCCATCGACGTCGGCCGGCTGGCGGAGGCCCGCGCGCTCTTCGCCGAAGTCGGGAAACGTCAGGCCGTGCCCATACGAGAGCGGGCCGACGAAACGGCGCAGCTGAACGCCCGCGCCGCGGGCGGCAAGGCCGATGAAGCCCGGGCCGCCCGCCTGGCCGACGATCTTCTGGCGGCCGCCGCCCTTTTTGGCGAGGCCGCCGCCCTAATCATCCCCGACGCCGCCGCGCGCTGGGCTTACCTCACCGATCAAGCGCAAACCCTGATCGACCATGGCGAGCGCTTCTCCGGCATGGCGGAACTCACCGCGGCCGCCGAGCTGCTCCGGGGCCAAGCTCTGCCGCTCGCCCCCCGCGCCGACGCCCCCGACCGTTGGGCGGACACGCAGCTCCTGCTCGGCAACGCGCTCAGCACCTTAGACGCGCGCGGCCAGCACGAGGTCCTCGCAGAGGCCGTCGACGCCTACCGCGCCGCTTTGCAGGTTCAAACCCGGGAGCGCGACCCCACCGGATGGGCGCGGACCCAAGTAAGTCTCGGTAATGCGCTGTTGAGGCTCGGCGAGCGCGGCCGGCACGGGGCCCTCGAGGAAGCCGTCGAGGCCTATCGCGCCGCCTTGCAGGTCCGCACCCGGGAGCGCGATCCCGACGGATGGGCGCTGACACAGGTAAATCTTGGCAATGCGCTCAGCATCTTAGGCGAGCGGGGCCAGGATGAGGCCCTTGAAGAGGCGATCGACGCCTACCGCGCCGCCTTGCAGTTTCTTACCGGGGAACGCGACCCCGCCGGATGGGCGCTGACCCAGATGAATCTCGGCGCGGCACTCAGTATCTCAGGCGAGCGCGGCCGGGACGGGGCCCTCGAGGAAGCCGTCGACGCCTATCGCGCCGCCTTGCAGGTCCGCACCGAGGAGCGCGACCCCGCGGGATGGGCGCGGACCCAGATGAATCTCGGCGCGGCGCTCAGCATCTTAGGCGAGCGCGGCCAACACGGGGCGCTCGACGATGCCGTCGACGCCTACCGCGCCGCTCTGCGGATCCAAACCCGCGAGCGCGACCCCGCCGGATGGGCGCGGACCCAGGTCAATCTCGGCAATGCGCTCCAGGCTTTAGGCGAGCGCGGCCAGGACGGCGCCCTCGCAAACGCCGTCGACGCCTACCGCGCCGCCTTGCAAGTTCAGACCCGAGAGCGCGACCCCGCCGGGTGGGCGCGGACCCAGGTCAATCTTGGCAATGCGCTGTTGAGGCTCGGCGAGCGCGGCCGGGACGGCGCCTTGGAGGAGGCGGTCGACACTTACCGCGCCGCCTTGCAGGTCCGCACCCGGGAGCGCGACCCAGACGGATGGGCGCTGACCCAGGTCAATCTCGGTATTGCGCTCAGCATCTTAGGCGAGCGCGGCCAGGACAGGGCCCTCGACGAGGCCATCGAGGCCTTTCGCGCCGCCCTGGATGTCAGCACCCGGGAGCGCGACCCAAACGGATGGGCGGTGGCCAGGATCAATCTCGGCAATGCGCTTCGCGCGGGGCCAGGACCGGGCCCTCACAGAGGCTGTCGACGCCTACCGCGAGGCCTTGGAGGTCCTCACCCGGCGGCGCGACGCCAATAAGTGGGCTGCGACCCAGATGAAGCTCGGCACCGCGCTCTCGCGCTTAGGCGAGCGCGGCCAGGACGGCGCCCTCGAAGAGGCCATTGAGGCCTATCACGCCGCCCTGGAGGTCAGCACCCGGGAGCGTGACCCAGACGGATGGGCGAAGACCCAGATGAACCTCGGCGCCGTGTTCCAAAGCTTAGGCGAGCGCGGCCAGGACGGGGCCCTCGACCAAGCCGTCGACGCCCACCGCGCCGCCTTGGAGGTCCTCACTCGGAAGCGTGACCCCGACGGATGGGCGCGGGCCCAGATGAACCTCGGCAACGCGCTCAAGATCCTCGGCGAGCGGGGCCGGGACGGGACCCTCGGGGAGGCCGTCGACGCCTACCGCGCCGCCTTGCAATTCCGAACCCGAGAGCGCGACCCCGCCGGATGGGCGCTGACCCACTATAATTTGGCCGGAGCGCAGATCGCGCTTTTTGGGAAACTACGCGATCGGACCCTGCTGCTGGAGGCGCAGAGCGGATTGCACGGCGCCCTCGAGATTTGGACCGAGGAGGCGTTTCCCATGTATAGGCCCGATACGTTGGCGCGATTGGCCAAGGTGGAGCGGTTGCTCGAAGAAAATCCTTAGGCGGCGCGGGAGGCGTGGAGGCGGCGTTCCCAGGCGAGGGCGTGTTTGACGATGGTGGCGAGGTCGGCGTGGCGGGGCGTCCAACCGAGCGTCTCCCGCAGTTTGGCGGCGTCGGCCACCAAGCGGTCCGGATCGCCGGCGCGGCGCTCCGCCGGGGTCGCCTCAAAAGGACGGTCCGCCACCGCGCACACCGCCTCGATCACCTCGCGCACCGTGGCGCCCTGGCCGTAACCCACATTGAACACGTCGCTCTCGCCCCGGGCGCGCAGATGGTGCAGCGCGCGCAGATGCGCCGTCGCCAGGTCGCTCACATGCACGTAATCGCGCTCGCAGGTGCCGTCCCGCGTCGCGTAATCCTCGCCGAAGATCTTCATGCCGTCCCGCGCGCCCACGGCGCACTCCGCGGCGATCTTGATCAAATGCGTCGCCACCGGGGAGCTTTGCCCCGCGCGGCCATAGGGATCGGCCCCGGCCACGTTGAAATACCGCAAGATCGCATAGCGGAACCCATAGGCCGCTGCGGCGTCCGCCAGGATGCGCTCGGACATCATCTTCGACGCGCCATAGGGGGAGATCGGCCCAAGGGGCGCGCGCTCGCTAAGCGCCTCGCCCTCCGAGCCAGCGGCGGCTTGGCCATACACGGCGGCGGTGGAGGAAAAAATCACCCGCTTCACCCCGGCCTCGGCGGCGGTCTGAAACAAGCGCGCCGTCTCGGCGGTGTTGTTGAGATAATATTTCAGCGGATTGCTGTGGCTCTCCGGCACGATGATGGCGGCGGCGAAATGCATGACCTCCTCGACGCCATGCCGCTCGATCAGCGCCTTGACGCGCGGCGCATCGCCCACTTTGCCGCGCACGAAAGTGGCCTCCGCCGGCACGGCGTCGCGGCGACCGGTGGAGAGATCGTCAAGCACCACGACCTTCTCGCCCGCCTCGAGCAGCTCCAAGACCATATGCGAGCCGATGTAGCCCGCGCCGCCCGTCACCAACACCGCCATCACAATCCTCCGCTCCCCATCCGCAAACGTCCACGGCTCGCGGGTCGGCGCCATGCGGTGGCGGCTAGCAAAGGGCGGGCCTGATTGCGTATGAACGCCCCTCGCCCCCGGCGGATCCGCCCACAATTCGGGCCGGAGGTCGGCGTTGAGACAGCGCGTAAAGTTTAAACCGAAGACACCGAGAATGAGCCGAGCCGAGAACCCCCACCGCGTCAGCTGGACAGATCTTCAGGCCGCCCGCGCCGCCCATCCTGGTCAGACCCCCTCGCCTGAAATCATCGACGTCCGCTCGCCCGCGGAGTTCGCGGAGGACCACATCCCCGGCGCGCTCAACCTGGCCGTGCTGTCCGACGCCGAACGCGCCCAGGTCGGCGCGCTTTACGTGCGCGAAAGCCGCTTTTTGGCGCGCAAGACCGGCGCGGCGCTGGTCTCCCGCAACATCGCTCGCCACCTGGAGGACGCGCTCCGCGACAAGCCCGGCGATTACGCGCCCATCGTCCATTGCTGGCGCGGCGGACAACGCTCGCAGAGCCTCGCGCTGGTGATGGCGCAAATCGGCTGGCGGGTCGGCGTCTTGGCGGGCGGATACCAAGCCTACCGCCGCCATGTGAACGCGCGCCTCTATGGTGACGCGCCATGGTTCAGGATCGTGCTGTTGGACGGGCCGACCGGGGTTGGCAAAACGGCGGTGCTGCGCCGGCTGGCGGCCCGGGGCGCCGCGACCCTGGATCTCGAGGATTTGGCGGCCCATCGCGGGTCCATTTTCGGCGCCGAGCCAACCCGGCCGCAACCCAGTCAAAAAATGTTTGAAACCAATATCTTACATAGGATTGAAACGGCGCTCGCCGCCGCTCCGTCCGGCGCGCCGCTGATCCTGGAGGCGGAATCGAACAAGATCGGCGCGCGCCAGATCCCGCCCGTGCTCTGGCGGGCCATGCGCGCCGCGCCGCGCATCGTCCTGTCCGCCCCGGTTGAGGCGAGGGCGCGTCACTGTTTGGAGGAATACGCCGCACTGGCGGCGGACGCGTCGCAACTCGACGCTTTGCTGGGGCGGCTGACCATTCTAGTGGGACGCGAGCAAGTGGCGGCATGGCGAGCACTGGCCTCGGCGGGCGCGCATTTACGTCTCGCGGAAGAGCTCATGGGGCGCCACTACGACCCAGCCTATGCGCGGAGCGGGCGCCGCGCTGGCGCGGGTGACGGCCGCGCGCGGGCGACTTTAGGCGAAGTGGAGATGTTGGATCTCAACGCCGCCGAGCTCGAGCGCGCGGCGGGCGATATCTTACATCTCGCCAATTCCGCTGAGGCCACCGCCACACCGCGCGGCCCGGAGGCGCAGACACCGGAAGCCCCTGGGGAGACGCCGAGCCGACCCCCGTCATCGAGGAGCGCGAGCGCATGAATTCCGACGAGCAAACCACACCGTCGAACGCGTACTCCAACCGCCCCGGCCTGCGACACCGCAGCTTCAAACGCGCCTGGCTGGTCGCCGCCGCATCGGGCGTGGCGGTCGCCGCCGTCCCGATGGGGGCCAACGCGCAAAGCGGTCTCGCCGCGCTCGGCCCAGGCGATGTCTTCACCCATTGCGAGATCTTCTGTCCCGAAATGGCGCTGATCCCAGGGGGGGAGTTTCGGATGGGCTCTCCAGAGGACGAGTTCGGCCGAGAGCCCGATGAAGGCCCGACCCGCGGCGTCGCCATCGCGCCCTTCGCCATCGCCATCACCGAGGTGACGTTCAATCAGTGGGACGCCTGCGTCGCCGATGGCTTTTGCCGTCGCATCGAAGAGGATTTGGGATGGGGCAAGGGCCGGGGCCGCCGGCCCGCCATCGGCGTCTCATGGCGGGACGTGGTCGGCGCGCGGCGCGAGGGCGACGACGGCGCGCCTCTGCCCCCCGACGACGGCTTTCTCGCATGGATCAACAGCAAAGTCTCCGGCAGCCCCTATCGCCTGCCGACGGAGGCGGAATGGGAGTACGCCGCCCGCGCAGGCGCGCAGGCGCCGCATCACACCGGTGAGCGCATCACGGTCGCAGAGGCGAATTTTAATCCCGACTTCTCCAAGGATCCTCGGCCAAGCGCCGGCGGCCGCTACCGCGGGAAAACGGTGCCGGTGGGCTCCCTCCCGCCCAACGGCTTCGGGCTGTTTGAGACGGCGGGGAATGTCTGGGAATGGGTGCAGGATTGCTACCGGCCGAGCTACCGAGGCGCGCCCATCGACGGCTCCGCGGTGGAGGAGCCCGATTGCCAAAAGCGCGTGCTACGCGGCGGCGGATACCAAGCCTTTGAGATCGGCGTCCGCGCCGCCAATCGCTACAGCTTCGACCCAGAAGCCCGCCTTGGCGCCTTCGGCGTCCGCGTGGCCTTCGACCTGGAGGAGGCCGGCTATCGCTGCGACGCCGACCTCAATTGCACGCCGACGCGGTGACGTTACCCAAAGAAAAGGCGTTCGGCCTAAAACTCAGCGAAGTCCTCGAAGGCCGCCGTCGGCGTCGCGATGGGAGGCGTCGCAGCGGCGGCCGCCGCCTTCGGTCGGCCCGCCATCGCGCGCCAGTCCGCATCCTCACGACGTTCGCTCGACGCCAAGCGCGCGACCTTAAAAAAAGCAACCAGATCAAGCAGTTCGGACGCTTTCGAAGACAGCTGGCGGGCGTTTGACGCGCTCGCATTGGCCATCGCCGCGTTCTGCTGGGTCATGCCGTCCATGTGGCTCACCGCACTGGCCACCTCCGCGACGCCGGCGGATTGCTCAGTGCTTGCTTCCGCAATCCCACTGATCGCGGTCTCCACTTCGGCGATCGCGCTTAAGATTCCGGACAGCGACCGGCCGGCTTCGCTGACCAGCCGCACGCCATCGGTGACCTGACCATTGCTTTGCTCGATCAAGCCTCGAATGTCGCTCGCCGCTTCAGAGGAGCGCTGCGCCAGCGTCCGAACCTCTGACGCCACAACCGCAAAACCTTTTCCCGCGTCACCGGCCCGCGCCGCTTCAACCGCGGCGTTGAGCGCCAGCAGGTTGGTTTGGAATGCAATGCCGTCGATCACGCCAATAATGTCAGAGATCTTGGTTGCGCTGGCTTCAATGTTCGACATCGCCTGGACCGCATTCTCGACGACGCCGCCGCCTTCCGTGGCGCGGGTGGAGGCGCCGCCGGCGAGTGAGCGCGCCTGGGCCGCGCTATCCGCATTGCTTTTCACCGTGGCGGACATCTCCTCCATGGTCGCCGCCGTTTCCTCCAGGGAAGACGCCTGCTGCTCCGCCCGCGACGAGAGCTGATCCGCGTCGCTGGCGATGTGAGAAACATCGCCCTGGATCGCGTGGGACATTGAGACGACGCTTTCCATCAACTCCGACAAGCGGTTGAGCGTTTCGTTCACTGAGGATTGCAACTGCGCGAAGTCGCCGGAGAACTCACCTTGCATGCGCTCCGTAAGATCGCCGTTAGCGAGTCTGCCGATGATCCGGCTGGTCTCCGAGACGCCTTGCTCGACGCTGTCCATCATCCGGTTGACGGCGAGAGCGATATCAATGTGTGCGGCGTCTTTGAGGTCGGTGCGCATTCTATGCGTGAAGTCGCCGTTCACGGCCGCTTCGACCACATCGGTCAACGCAGAGGTCATGAGCTCGTTCGCAGCAGCGCTTTCTTGGTGAGCCTGTTCTTTCTCAGCCGTCATGTCTTCGATCTGGACAAGCTTGGCTTTGAAGGTGTGAAGCGCTTGCGCCATCCGACCGATCTCGTGGTCATGCTCGACACCGGTGATTTCGATCCCGAGATCGCCATTCGCGAGTCGCGCCATATTGTCGGCGGTCGATGACACGCTGCCCGTCAAAGACTTCGCGATCTTCATCGCGACCAATCCGCCGAAGGCAAGAGACGCGACGCCGAGGACTGCGATGAAAGCTTCGGTCCAGAAGATCGTCGAGACCCCCGTGGGTCCGAGCGCATTTTGAGTGTCAATGATGCCCTCGAGCATCTGATCGAATTCTTCCTGCATCGCCGGGCCGATCTTATCGAGCACGTCCGATCGGATCGTATTCCGCTCTGCAATTACCTGCGCAACCTGATCTAAAGTCTGCGCATAACGATTGAGATCGTCCTGGGAAGCAATTGCGAGGCGACGACGCTCCGGGTTCTGCAGTTCTTGCAGCAAACCGCGCAAATCTTCCCGTGTCTCGTCGAAATACGATCGGGCTTCTAACAACGCCGCTTCCGCATTGGTTAAAAGATAGCGCTCCGTGTAAAAGCGACTCAGCAGCAGGTTTTGCTGCGCGACGCCCGCATAGAAGGCGGCGCGCGGATCGCCGTCGCGATACGCGGTTTCCATAATGCTCGTCAGCTGCCGCCGCGCCTTTGGTCCTGTGGTGACCAGAACCGCGACGAGCCTCTCCCGCTCGGCTTGCAGCCCGCGCATGCGATTGAACTCAGCGCGGTACAGTTTGGCTTGGTCAGCCAATCGCGAAATCGCCGCTTGCTGAGGCGCTCCCGCTGCGAAGAGCGCGCTGGTCGCACGCGCGTCGCGCTCAATCTCCGCCACATTGGAGTGAACGCCTGCGGCGTTTTGTTCAGACGCCGATATCCGATATTTGAACGCGGACATCCGCGCTTCGAAAAGGTCTTCGGCGAGGTTGCCAACCGCCAAGCTTTGACGCGCGGTTCCGCGATATTCTTTGAAAATGTCCCCAAAGTAGAGGAGAGCGGCGAAACTGCTGACGGCCAAGAGCACGAGCAGTGTCAAAATCGCGCCAAAGCCACCATAAATTCGCTTACCGATGCCGTAACGCTCCATCGCCGCCTGTCCTCGCTCGAACAAAAAAACCGACGTAAAGTTCGAAAGCTGAAAACTTCGTTTGCGCTCGGCGCAAATCCGAGGAGCGGACGACCTCTTCCCGAGTGCGGCGTCTGGTCACAGTTCGTCCATCGAGGCGCGTCGGCCTCAAAAACCAGGTAAAAACAGCAGTGCGTCAGCAGAGCGATCCGCTGGTGACGACAAATGGAGCCGTGTCGCCCCATTGCGGAGCGAGGGCGGACAATGCGGGCGCAAGGGGGCGCGCGGCGGAAGGTGGATGGGATTTTCGAACGCGAATTAACAGCGGATGCGCGCATCGGCGTGATGTTCTGCGGCCATGGCTCCCGCAGCAAAGCCGCCGTTTCAGAATTCGCCGCTCTGGTGGATCGCATGCGGCCGCGCCTCGACCCTTGGCCGGTGGAGCATGGCTATCTCGAATTCGCCGACCCGGTGATCCGCGTCGGCCTCGACCGGCTCCGTGAGCGGGGCTGCGACCATATTCTGGCGGTCCCGGGCATGCTGTTCGCCGCGGGCCATGCCAAGAACGACATTCCCTCCGTGCTGAATGCTTACGCCACTGAGCATGGCGTGGCGATCTCCTACGGTCGTGAGTTAGGCGTCGATCTGAAGATGTTGGCGGCGGCGGGCGCCCGCGTCACCCAGGCGCTGGACGCCGCGGACGCCGCGGCGGTCGCCGCTGGCCGCGCCCCCGTGCCCCGCCATGAAACTTGCCTCGCCGTGATCGGCCGCGGCTCGTCAGATCCAGACGCCAATTCCAACGTCGCCAAGATCGCTCGGATGCTGTGGGAGGGGCTTGGCCTCGGCTGGTGCGAGACGGGCTATTCCGGCGTCACCTTTCCCCTGGTGGAGCCCTGCCTCGATCACGTGGCGCGGCTGGGCTACAAGCGCGTGGTCGTCTTCCCCTATTTCCTCTTTTCCGGGATCTTGATCGACCGGATCTACGGCTTCACCGACATCGTCGCGGCGCGGCATCCGGGGACGGAATGGATCAAGGCGGGATATCTCAACGACCAGGACAACGTGCTCGACACTTTTGAAGAGCGGGTGCGTGAAATAATTGACGGCGCGACGGCGATGAACTGCGCCATGTGCAAATACCGCTCGGCCGCGCTCGGTTTTGAGGCGGATGTCGGCGCGCCGCAGGAGAGCCACCATCACCATGTGGAGGGCCAAGGCGCGAGCGCGCCGGGCTCGAATGTGGCGGAGTGCGAAATGTGTCAGGCGTTCTGCACCGGCGTCTGCCGATTGGACGCGCCCGACCACCATGACGGCCATCACCACAGTCACGCCCACGCCCACGCCCATGCCCATGGGCATGATCACGGGCATAATCACGGGCATGATCATCACCATCCGCCCCATCCCCACGCCAACCATCCCCTGGGGCCCGAGAGCGTCCGCAAATACATGAAGCCTCGCCCATGAGCGTCGCCCTGTTCGACAGCTACCTGGTGGTGGATTGGTCCGCCGCCGGCGCGCCGAAGCGCGGGAAGGACAGCATTTGGTTCGCGTTGATTAGGGGAGAGCGCGAGGGCGCGCAGGAGAGCAGACCCCGGTCCGCCGGGCCCCGCGTCGACGGGCCGAGCCTGCAGCGCTTAGAAAATCCCAGCACCCGCATCGAAGCGATCAGGTTGATCGCCGATCTGCTGGCTGAGGAGCGCGCCGCAGGGCGGCGCGTGCTGGCGGGCTTCGACTTCCCGTTCGGCTATCCCACCGGCGTCGCCAAGCAAATTACCGGCGATGTGGGCTGGGCGCCGCTCTGGCGGCGGCTCTCCGACGACATCACGGAGGGCGACGCAAACCAAACCAATCGCCTGGCCGTAGCCGGCGCGCTCAACGGCGCTTGGGGCGGCGATGGGCCGTTCTGGGGCAACGGGGCCAAGGCCGAGATCGACGGGCTCGGCCGCAAAAAACCGCAAGGATATGGCGAGGCGCTGCCCTCCGAATTCCGCATCGTCGAGCGCATCCAACACGCCGCCGGCGGCCCCCGCCCGAAATCCGTATGGCAACTCGCCGGCGCGGGCGCGGTGGGGTCGCAAGCGTTGACGGGCGTGCCGGCGCTGCAGCGCCTCCGCGCCGACCCACGCCTGGCGGACGCCGTTCAGGTCTGGCCCTTTGAGACCGGCCTCGCGCCGCCCCGCGCTGAGATCTGCATCGCCGAGGTCTACCCGTCGCTCTGCGCCATCGAGCAGCGGCCTGGCGAGCCGAAGGACGCCGCGCAAGTGCGCGCCACCGCCACGCGCTTCGCCGAGCTGGACGCGCGGGGGCTGCTGCGCCCCATCTTCGCCGGGCCGGATACGCTGAGCGCCGATGAGCGACGGCGCGTCGTGGCGGAGGAGGCGTGGATCCTCGGCGTTGGCTTTCTGCGGGAGATGCGCGAGGATTTGTCTGTGTTAAGCGCACGCGGAGCGCCGCCGGCTGGCGTCCCCGGCAAGGGCCAAGGCGACGGGCGACCGGCGCTCCGCCTGGTCTCGTCCGCGCCCAAGGGCCGGCTGCGGTATGAGCGGGATCCCGAGGCCATCTACGCGGAGAGCTTCGCCACGGCGCGGCGGGAGGCGCGGGTTGGGCACATGCCGCCGCAGATGGTGGAAGTGGCCGTGCGCATGGTCCACGCCTGCGGCATACCGGAGATCGCGGATCGGCTGGCGTTTTCAACTGGCGCTTGGGAAGCGGGCCGCGCCGCGCTGCGCGCAGGTCACCCGGTGTTCTGCGACTGCGAGATGGTCGCCAGTGGCATCATCCGCCGTGCCCTGCCCGCGGGGAACGAGGTCATCTGGACCCTCAACGATCCCCGCACACCCGACCTCGCCAAGGACATCGGCAACACCCGCTCCGCCGCCGCCGTGGAGCTGTGGGGGCCACGCC
>JBCCTM010000073.1:0-11991 GCA_039198535.1 Pseudomonadota bacterium | reverse complement strand
CTTCGCCACGCGGAACACGTTTTTCCGGCGGCTGTAGTAGCCTTTGGCTTTAGCGAGAACGCGCTTATGTCGCGCATGCTGTGTAACGCCGCGTTTTACTCGAGACATGGTCAAGCTTCCTTGAATAAGGGCCGCACTGTGCTGCGCTCAGCTGTAAGGGAGGAACTGCTTTACGATCCGCTCGTCAGGCTTGGAGAGCACCGTTGTGCCCCTCGCCTGGCGGATGAATTTGTTCGTACGCTTGATCATGCCGTGGCGCTTGCCGGCCTGTTGGACCTTGACGCGGCCATTGGCCGTCACTTTGAAACGCTTTTTCGCGCCAGACTTGGTCTTCATCTTGGGCATTTTCATCTCCGTTCATCGAAGAGACAGGCGTCGACGCGGCAGCCCAACCTGGCCGGAAGACGCAGCGCTCTCTTTCAAGAAAGCCGAGCGGATAGAGGAACACGGCGCCGCGCGCAAGGGGTGCGAGGAGCGCGGCGCTCAACCGCCGCCAGGCGCCCGAGGGTGGGCCGCGGGTTTTGACCCGAACGCGAAAGTGACAAATATTTTATCTGTTAAGCCCTCCTGAAGTCAGGTTGGGTAGTATCCCTTCTATTGCTTTTTCGCCGCGGGAGGTGACACACGATGACCACGCGCCAATGCAGACCAGGGGTCGGAGCAGCCCCTTACTGGGCGCTCGCCGCCGCGGCGGCGACGTCGGCCGTGGCCATGGCGGCGGGCCTTTGGTGGACAGATACGGTCGAGCGCAATCTCGGGACGCTGGCGGAGCGTCGTTTGCCCGCCGTCGTCGACGCCTTCCAGAACAAGGCGGAGCTCGTTCGGTTGAAGGCGCGGCTCTCCGCAATCGAAGGGGCCGAGAACCTCGCCGATCTTAAGGCGCGGAACGAAGCGGCGGCCCTCCAGGAAGCGGCGCTTGGATCACGGGTCAGCGCCGCGTCGCCAATCTCCGAGCTGGCTGTCGCGCGTCGGACCCTCGCCGAGGCGGAGCATCAAAAATTGCGGCAAGCAACCGTTGTCTCTGAGGCTTGGATCCACGCGCAGCGCGACTTTGCGGAGATTTCCTTCGATTTGAACAGGGAGACGCAGGCGATGCGCGGGCGTTTGACCGACGGCCAACGGTCGGTCGCGACGGCCTTGGTTCAGGGGGTCGAAGCGTTTAAATCCGTGACTCTCCGGTCGCTCCTGGCCAAGCACGACGCCGCTTTCTACGCCACGCAGCGGGGGAAGGCGCTGATGAGGCTGCTTGCCCATGATGGCGCATCGGAGCGTTCGGCGGCGCTGGTGGATCTAGACCGGCTTGAAGAACGCATGCGCGCCTCGTTGGAGCGTGCGCCAGACGCCGTGCGCGCTCAGATCTCGGATGATCTCGATCCCGCGGACATACAGGCGCTCAGAGATTTCGCGGCCGAGATGAGCACGGCGCGCGTCGCGTCGTCCGCCCGGAATCAGGCGGGGTACGAAGAGGACCTGCGCGCCATCGAATTGAGATCAGCCCGCGCCGTCGCGACGTTGCGCGGCTTGGCGGCGGCTGGTGAGGCGGAGGCGGCGGCGGCGGCGAGCCGGTTCGCGTCCCGCGCCGCGGAAAAACTAACGAATGCGAGCGATCTCATCGCTCCCCTGACCGCGAAAGCCGACGCGAGCGCGGCGCTCAATCTCGCTCTGGGGCTGCTCGGGCAAATCACCACCGCGCCGACGATCTCGAGCCTGGAGCCGCTGCGCGCCGCCGCGGCGAAAGCGGGAGACGAGATGGCGGCGCTGGCGGCTGCTTTTCCGGATGCGAGTTGGAGCTCGAAGCTCGCGGCCTTCACCGGATATCTCAACCAGAAGACCGGCATCGCGGCCGCTCGGTAAACGCTCCTGAAGAGGCAAGTCGACGCCGCCGCAGCCGCCGCCGATGCGCGGGCGGCGGTTCTTGCGGCGATTTCGACGCTCACTGACGAAGCCCGTCGGGAAAAGATCGCAACCGCGGCGGCCACGGTCGATCTTAAAAACGCTCAAGAACAAGTGCGGCTGGCGACCATCGCAGCGGCGACGCTGACCATTCTCGCGGTTGGCTTGGCGGCGGCGCTAATCGCCGGGTCCGCCCCGGCGGGGCCCGTCCAGCTCTACTTCGCAAGCGATGATGACCAGCGTCGCCCAATCGACCCGGAGCGTGACGCGGAGGCGCGCGCTTCCGGCTAGGCCTTACCCCGCCACCGCCGCGTCTATGGCTCGGCCGGCGGCGCGGCCGGAAAAGATGCAGCCGCCGAGGAAGGTGCCTTCGAGGCCGTTGTAGCCATGATAGCCGCCGCCGCCGAAGCCTGAGGCCTCGCCCGCCGCGAAGAGCCCCGGGATCTCCGCGCCGCCGGCGTTGAGGGCGCGACCCTCTAGATCGGTATGCAGGCCGCCCAGTGTCTTGCGGGTCAGCACGTTCAACTTGATCCCCACCAGCTTGCCGCCTGAGCCATCCAGCAATTTGTGCGGTTTGGCCACGCGCACCAGGCGATCGGAGCGGAATTTGCGCGCATTGTGGATCGCCATCACCTGGGCGTCTTTGCTGTAAGGATTATCGATCTGCAGGTCCCGCGCCTCGATCTGTCGACGGATGTGGTTCACATCGAGCGCCGGGGCGTTGGTGAGCTTGTTCATCCCCGTGACGAGATCCTCCAGCGTGTCTTTCACCACGAAATCGGGGCCCTTCTCCAGGAAGGCGCGCACCGCGGGCGTGCCCTTGCCGCCCAGGCGATGGGCCAGCGTCATGCGAACGCTCTTGGAGGACCAGTCTGGGTTCTGCTCAGAGCCCGACAGTGCGATCTCCTTCCCCGCCATCTTCTCGCTCATGATGAACCAGGAGTGCTCGAAGCCGGTCTTCAGGATGCGCTTCAGGGTGCCGCGCGTGTCATAGCCTGGCAGGTAGGGCGCCTCCATGCGCTCGCCGGCGGCGTCGAACCACATGGGCGAGGGGCCTGGCAGAATGCGGATGCCATGGGCGGGCCAGATCGGATCCCAATTGCGAACGCCTTCCGTATAGCACCAGAGCCGATCGCGGTTGATCACTTGCACGCCCGCGCGCTCGGCGTGGCCGATCATCAGCCCGTCCACATGGTCGGGCACGCCCGAGATCAGATTGGCCGGCGCCGGGCCCAGCTGATCCTCGGGCCAAGCCTCGCGGAACAGCTGAAAATTGCCGCCGATGCCGCCCGAGGAGATGAGGGTCGCCGCCGCGCGATATTCGAACGCGCCGATCACGTCGCGATTGGATTTCTCGCCCCGCGCCACCTTGTCCGGCGCCAGCGTCTCGCCGCGGCAGCCCACCACAACGCCGTTCTCCATGATCAGATCGACCACGCGGGAGCGGAAGGCGAATTCGATGCGCCCCGCCTCCGCATGGGCGCGCACGCGCTTCTCAAAGGGCTCCACCACGCCTGGGCCCGCGCCCCAGGTGATGTGAAAGCGAGGGACCGAGTTGCCATGGCCATGGGCGTGTCCGCCGCCGCGTTCCGCCCAGCCGACCATGGGCAGCCAGCTCATGCCGAGGGACTTTAACCAGGGGCGCATCTCGCCAGAGGCGAAATCGACATAGGCCTCGGCGGTCTTGCGCGGCCAATCATCCTCCGGCCGATCAAATTGCGCGGCGCCGAGCCAGTCCGACCACGCCAGCGCGTGGCTGTCCTTCACGCCCAGTCGGCGCTGTTCGGGCGTGTCCACCATGAACAGCCCGCCGAGCGACCAAAACGCTTGGCCCCCGAGGGAGTTCTCGCCTTCCTGGTCGAGGATCAGCACACGTCGGCCCGCATCCGCCAGTTCGTTGGCGGCCACCAGCCCGGCGAGCCCGGCTCCGATTACAATCACATCCGCATTATCCGTCGCCATGCCGCCGCGTCCCTCCGCCAAACCAAGCAACACCCTCTTGGGTGATGAAGTCGCCAGCCGCGCCGTCGCCCACGGGCGGCGCATTCCGCTGGCCGTCTTTTCTGAAAACTACTAATCCCGGATCCCGCGCGCGCGGACAAGCCTCCGCGCGGCCACATCTGACGGGAGGATACGCCATGACGGAGGGCCAGGCTAAGCGCGCTCCCCACCAGATCGGCTTCGTGCTGTTCCCTGACGTGACGCAGCTCGACTTCACGGGCCCACTGCAGGTGATGTCCCGGATCCCCAATACGCAAACCCATATCATCGCCGCCGATCTGCAGCCTGTGCCGAGCGATTGCGGCCTCGGCTTGGTTCCGACCACCACCTTCGCCGCCTGCCCCAACCTGGACGTGCTGTGCGTTCCTGGCGGTTTCGGCGTGGTCGGCGCGAGCCAAGACGCCGCCCTGGTGGAGTTTGTCGCTCGGCAGGCCGCGCAGGCCCGCTATGTCACCTCTGTGTGCACCGGCGCTTTCGTCCTCGGCGCGGCGGGACTGCTCAAGGGGCGCCGCGCGACCACCCATTGGGCCTATCGCGCGCTGTTGCCGGAGGTGGGCGCCATCCCCGCGGAGGGGCGTGTCGTGCGCGATGGGCCGCTGATCACGGCGGGCGGCGTGACGGCGGGTGTGGATTTCGGGCTGGAGATCGCCGCGGAGCTGGCGGGGCGCGAGGCGGCCGAGGCGATCCAGCTCGCCATCGAATATGATCCCGCCCCACCCTTTCAAAGCGGCCATCCGGACCGCGCTTCTGAGGCGGTTTTGGCGCGCGTCACTCCGCGATACGCCGCCTCCGTGGAGCAGTATCGCGCGGTGCTCGCGTCGATCAATTTGTCCCGCAATTTGGCTTGATCGTTGGCGAGCGCTGGACGAGGGCGATGGTCGATGTACCGTGAATTCGAGAGACAAAGTTTGATGTTGGAGGCGACGCCATGAGCGCAGGCGCAGGGGGGCTCCCGCTTTGGGGCCCGGATGAAGAGCTGATGTTTCAACTGTTTGAGGTCGCTGACCTCGAGCAGAAACTGACGACGGGCGTATTTGGCGGGCATGACCGCGACAGCGTCGTCGAGATCCTCCGCGTCGCCCGGAAGATCGCCGATGACGTGTTCGCGCCGCTCGGCCCGCTCTTGGAGGAGCATCCGCCCCAGATGGTGGAAGGGCGCGCCAAGCTGCACCCCGCCGCGATCGAAGCGGTGCACCAGGTGCGCGACGCCGGCTTTTTCGCGGCCGCCTTTCCGGAAGACGCCGGCGGCCTTGATTTGCCGTTCAGCGCCCACTCCGCCGCCGGAGCCATGTTAAGCGCCGCCAACGCCGGCCTTGCGGCGCCGAGCTTCCTGACCGCCGCCGCCGCCAATCTCGAGATGGCGTACGCCACCGAGGATCAAAAACGCCGCTTCATGCAGCCGATGATCGAAGGCCGGTTCTTCGGGACGATGTGCCTCTCCGAGCCCCATGCGGGCTCCAGCCTCGCCGATATCCGCACGAAGGCGGAGCCGCTGCCCGACGGGACCTACCGCATCACCGGCTCCAAAATGTGGATTTCCTGCGGAGACACCGAGGGTTGCGAGAACATCGTCCACCATGTTCTAGCGAAGATCCCCGGCGGCCCTCCAGGCGTGAAGGGCATCTCGCTGTTCATCGTGCCGAAATTCCGGGTCGACGCCGACGGCCAGGTGGGCGAGCCGAACGCCGTGGGGCTCGCCGGGCTCAATCATAAGATGGGCTACACCGCGAACACCAATTGCGTGATGGCGTTTGGCGATGGCGGCGAGTGCGTCGGCGAGTTGTTGGGCGAACCGCATAAGGGGCTGGCCGCCATGTTCCACATGATGAACGAGGCCCGGATCGGCGTGTCCTTCGGGGCGGCGGCGCTGGCCTATGCGGGCTACGCGGCCTCGCTCGCCTATGCGAGAGAGCGGACACAAGGCCGGCCGATCGACAATCGCGACCCGTCCTCGCCCATGATCCCGATCATTGAGCATGCGGACATCCGCCGCCTGCTGCTGCGGCAAAAGGCCTATGCGGAGGGCGGGTTGGCCCTGTGCGTCGCCTCCGCCGATTTGGTGGACGCGCAGCGCGTGGCGAAGGAAGCGGGCGACGCGGAGGAGGCCAAGCGCCTGCATCTGCTGCTCGAATTCCTGACGCCGATCCTAAAAGCGTGGACCTCAGAGAAGGGCCTCGTCGCCAATGACCACGCCATCCAAGTGCTGGGCGGCTACGGCTACACCAAAGATTACCCGGTAGAGCGGCTCTATCGGGACAATCGGTTGAACCCGATCCATGAGGGCACCAATGGCATCCAGGCGATCGACCTGTTGGGCCGCAAATGCGTGATGGAGGGCGGCGCCGCGCTCCGGATCTTCGCGCAAGAGGTGGCGGCGACCATTGAAGAGGCGAAGGCGTCCCCAACCTGCGCCGCCTACGCCGCGCCCTTGACCGAGGCCATGGGACGCATCGAAGCCACGCTCGGCGCCCTGGCCCCGCTCATGATGAAGGGAGAAGCGGGGCGGGCCCTCGCCAATGCGACGCCGTTTTTGGAGATGGCGGGGCAAACCGCTTTCGCGTGGATCTGGCTGCGCCAAGCGCTCGCCGCCGAGCGCGCCGCCGCAGCGGGCCGCGTGACCGAAGATTTCGCCCGCGGCAAGATCCAAGCCTGCCGCTATTGGTTCGCCTGGGAGCTGCCGCAAACGGCGCATTTGGCTGAGCAATTGGCCGCGGTCGAGCCGTCTTGGGCGGAGATGGACGAGGCGTGGTTCTGACACGTCGTCGCAGAGGCGAGACATTCCGTGCTGTAAATCTTGTCTGACAACCTCAGGGGCGCTCTAAGCTGCGGGGTCGGCGCGCATCCATGAAGGGGCGCGCCGCCTCGGAGGCCGGATAATGGCGAATATTCTCATCGTAGACGACAACGAGGCGTTGGCCGCCTTGTGGTGCGATCTGCTGGCGGCGGAAGGGCATATTGTCCAAAACTGCGCTGCGGGCGCGCAGGCGGCGGAGAAGCTCGCTCAGGCGGAAGTCGACCTGATCGTGTTGGATGAAGGCCTGCCCGACATGTCCGGCCTGGACCTTCTAGAGACGGCCTCGCAAGCGCTCGGCCGCGCCAAGGTTTTGATGGTCAGCGGCAAGCCGCCGCCGTCCAATTTCAACGCGGCCGCGAAGAATGTGAGCGACTGGCTGGTGAAGCCCGTTGATCTTTTCGAATTCCACGAAGCGGTGACGACGCTCTGCGTCGCTTAGCCCGAGCGCGGCTTAAGCGATCGCAACGCGCGGCCGATCACTCGGGACAGCGCCGCCGGCTCACACGGCTTCTGGAGCAGGGGGGCGATCACCTCACCCATCTCGTCATCGGCGAAGCCGGTGTAGCCTGACATGTAGACGACCGGGAGGTCGGGCCGGTCGGCGCGGAGGCGGCGGGCCAGCTCAAAGCCGCCAACGCCGCGTGGCATGACCACGTCGGTCAGCAAGAGATCGAAAGCGCAGCCTGACCGCGCCATCGAAAGCGCCTCGCCGCCCGATCGGGCCCCGGAGACGCCATAGCCGAGATCTTCCAAAGCTTCAGTGAGCATGGCCAACAAGGCGGGCTCATCCTCGACGATCAGCAAGCGTCGCCCGTCGCCCCGCGGCGGCGGCGCGTCCTTCTCCCCTGCCCATTCCCCTTCCCATTCCCCTGCCCATTTCCCGGCCCCCTCGCCCTCCGGCGCGCCGCGCGGCAAGAGCAGCCTCACCATGGCGCCGTCGCCCTCCTCGGAGACGATCCGCAACGCCCCGCCAGCTTGCCGCACAAAGCCGTAGGTCATGGAGAGGCCAAGACCGGCGCCGGATTGCGCCTCCTTCGTGCTGAAGAAGGGGTCGAGCGCGCGTCGCTGCACCTCTTCACTCATGCCCGGCCCGTCATCAGCGACGGTGAATTCCACGTAACGCGCGCCACCGGGCGGGCTTGGGGCAGGTTCGCGAGGCCCTTCAGCGGGTTCGAACGCAGTGTCCGAAACAGCGCGCGCGCAAATTTGAATTCGTCCCCGCTCCCCCTGCCGCAGGATCGCATCCCGCGCGTTCAACACGAGATTAAGGAGGGCGTTGTCCAACTGGCCTTGGTCGCAATGGACCCAGAGATCCGGCGCCGCCAGCACTTCGATGCTCACGGTCGCCTCGATGGTAGGCCGGGTTAGCGCTTCCAGATCGTCCAGCACCTCGCGCACGCGGCGAGAGCGCGCCTGGGCGGGCTGCTTGCGGGCGAAGGCGAGCAGCCGCTGGGTCAATGTTGCGCCTTTTCGAGTGGCGCTGAGCGCCGTGTCGAGCAACCGGTCGGTCTCAGAGGCGGGGAGGCGTTTGGCGAGTTGCACGGCGCTCTGCACCGTCGCCAGCAAATTGTTGAAGTCATGGGCGATGCCGCCGGTTAATTGCCCGAGGGCGTCAAGCCGAGAGGCTCGTTCGATTTGCTGGCGCTGCGCCTCCTGCTCGGAGATGTCATCAAAGACCACCACCGCGCGCATGGCGGCGTCCGGCGCCGCGACGGGCGCGCTCGAGAGCCGAACATAGCGCGGCGCGTCCCGCGGCTCGTCACTTTCATGATCGCCCCGTTCGAGCCGATAAACCCGATCGCGCAGGCGCACCCCGCTGAGCGCCTTGCGCAGCGGGTCTTCGGAGCCGGTGAGGCTGGTCAGATCCGCGGCGTTGAGGAAGCGCAGGTCCTCTGGCCAGGGGAACGGCGCGGTTTCGTCAGGGCGGCCCAACAGGTGGCGAGCGACCGGGTTGGCGAGCACGATCCGGCCCTGCGCGTCCAGCGCGACGATGGCGTTTGTCGCCGTATCCAGCACCTGGCGCACGCTGGCGTCCACCGCGGCCAGCTCCCGTGCGGCCCGCGCCTCCGCCAGGGCCGCGTTGCTGCGCCGTAGCTCTTGCGCGTTGCGCTTGAACACCTGGAGGCCCGCCGCCATCTCGCCGAGCTCATCCTCGCCCCGAACGGTCACCCGATGTGTCAGGTCCCCCGCGGCGATCCGGCGAACAGAGGCGCTCAGCGATCCTAAGCGCGCGATGATCTGCCGCTCCACCAGCGCGAACACCACGACCCCGATCACCAGCAGCGCCACGCCGGCCGCGAGGATGAGCGCGGACCGGGTCGCCAGGATGGTCCGCTCCACCGCCGCCGTGCTGTCGGCGATTTGCGCGTTGGCCTGACCGAGCGCGGCGTTTGCGTTGGCGACGAGGCCGGTGGACACGGTCAGCGCCTCGCGCCAGGCGAGGTCGACGGCCATCACCGCTTCAACGCGTTGACGTTGCAAGGCGACCGCGCCGCCGGTCTCCAACAGCGCGACGCGCAGCTCTCGCAACGCGCTCGAAATGGCGCGGCGGCTCGGGTCGTCGGGCATGGCGTTAAGCAGTTGCACGAGGGTCCGCATCTCGGACGACAGCTCTGATCGGAGAATGTTGAGGCGCGGGACCGCCCGCGCGTCCGAAATCCGATCCGCCACGCTCGAAAGGCGTTCTAAATTGGCGAGCGCGTCCGTGGCGTCGATGAGGCGCCGGATCGGCCCGGTCAGCGCGAGATCGCCGGGCCGCGCCGCCGGCTCCGCGGCGCGCGCGGGCGCGGCGGCGCGTTCAATGGCGGCCTCGACTTGCAGATTGGCCGCGAGGATTTTCTGTCTCAAGAGGTCGAACAGGGTCGCCGTTTGCGCGCGGCGCTTGGCGTCGATCCGGTCGAAGCGTTCTCGTGCGGCGATCCGGTCCGCCACGCGGTCCGCCAGCGTCCCCGCGGCGAACCGCATCTGCGCCACCGCGCCGTCATCGCTTGACGATGGTGCGAGAGAGGTTTGCGAACGCGCTTTGAGCGCCGCAAGCGCCGATAGGGCGGCCAAGGCTCCTTTCCGCATTTCATCCAGCTCTAATCGGTCGTCGGCGCGCCGCAGCGTCTCAAGGGACCGCACGGTCTGATTGGCGAGCTGGTTGATCCGGGCGGCGCGCTCTAGGGCGGGGATCGCCTCCTCGCTCAAGGTAAATTCGCGAACCTCGATCGCGCGGAGATCGATCGTGACGACCGCCACCAGCGCAGCCAGGCTCAGCGCGATCGCCGCATGCCCTATGCGCATGCGCCATGTGACGCTGCGCGGCGGTAGCTGGTCCAGTCGCACGCGCGTCTCTCCCCAAAAAAGCCGCGCCGCGGTTGACCTGGGCGCGGCGTGGCGACTCGACCGGCGTATGGCCCGCATCGCGCGTCGTTTCTTGAAACTGATACTATCGATCTTCGCCGGTCTCGGACCTGCGGCGCCGCCGATGCGACATCTGGCCGCTCGGGGGCGGCCGGGGGCGCGCAGGCGGCTGAGCGGCGGGCGGCTTTTGTGATCGAAGAAGACGATGCAGAGAGCCATCGGAAGGTTCGGCGAGAGGGCGCTTGGGCGCGTCGGCCCCCCGCGCGACGGGCCACTTGGCGGGATCGGAAATGCGGTCTCCCCCGGGGCTTCCACCTGATGGAAAGCGGCGCGTCCCTCCGCGCCGTAGTCGCCCACTGACGCCTTTGCGCCGCGCCGCGCGACAGCGCTGGGTCTGTTCTGTTCGGAAGCCCTTGTCCTGCGCGCAGCCGCCAGGGTACACCCCGTGGCTTGAGGCTGGGAGCACAATATAATGAGTAAAATCGTCTCCTTCATCAATATGAAGGGGGGTGTCGGCAAGACGACCTCCTCCGTCACCTTGGCTGAGACCTGCGCGGCGGAGTTCGGCTGGAAGGTGTTGGTGGTGGATCTCGACGCCCAAGCCAGCGCCTCTTACGCGCTGTGCGGCGCGGGCGGCTTCGAGGACGCCGTGCGCAGCGAGCGCACCCTCGCCGCCTTTTTTGACCGCGTCGCCGATGGCCGCCGGCCCGAGCCGCTGAGCGAATACCGCACGCGTTCCGGCGGCGGGGACGCGGAGGCGAGAACCGCGCTCGGCGCCGAGGCGGGCTCCATCGACGTGCTCTGCTCCGAGCCTTCGCTCCGCTACGCCGAGCGGGCGCTGATCGAGCATTACCACACGCTCCGCTCCAAGCGCCGGGCGACGGTGTCGAAGGCGGGGCCTGAGGGTCAGACGCGGCGCATCATGCGCGACAGCCTGGACCGCCTGAAGACCGCCTATGATCTGATCGTGATCGACTGCCCGCCGGGCATCTCGATTTTCGCAGAGGCCGGCGTCTCCTGTTCCGATCTGATTGTGATGCCGACCATCCCAGATTACCTCTCCACCCTCGGGCTCAAAGAGCTGAATAAGCGCTTCCTGCGGCAGTTGCGGCGGGATGGTAATCTCACCGGGCGCATGGCCATCTTGCCCACCAAGGTCCGGCCCAGCGACGCGACCCATAAGCGCTTTTTGAAGCATTTGGATCAGCTGGTGCGGGATGGGGCGGTGGAGGCGTCCTTCCTAACCACTCTGATCGGCGAGAACGCCAATATCGCCCGGGCCTTGGAGCCAGAGCATCTTGGCGAGGCCTTCAAAGACAAGTACGCGGCGGTCAAGACCGATCTGGTGGCGTTCGCCGAGGAGATCCGGGAGCTGTTGGAGCAAGGGGACGCGGTGGCTCAAAAGAGCTTGAGCGCCGCCCGGAAGAGCGCCGCTGACGAGGCGACGGAACCGGCCGACGCCGGGAAAGCCGCCGCGAAAAAGGAACCGAGCGATGACCAACCCGCCCGCCCCCGGCGCAAACGGGGCGTCCGCGCCGCCTGAGCAGACGCCCGCCGCAGAGGCTGAGCGCGAGGCGCCCGCGCGGGCGTTCTTCGAGGCGCTGTTTGACGTCGTGCTGGATGAGATCGAGCGCAACCCCGGCTTTGCGGACCGCCTGTCCGAGAAGCTCGGCGGCGTGGCTCCGTTGCGGCTGGTGGTCAAGGGCCGCCGCCGCGGCCGTGAGGAGCCGCCGCCCGCCCTCGCGGCGCTCGACCTGCCCGAGCTGCTGAGGGAGGAGGGGCAGATGGCGCTGCGGGAGCGGCTCTCCGCCTTCACCAATCCGCAACTGGCTGCGCTGATCCGTGCGCGCCAGCTCAGCTCGGATCCGGTCTCCAAGCTGAATAAGTCTCAGCTCGCTAACATCTTAGTGCGCGCCGCGCGAGACGCGTAGGCCGCGCTTCAGGGCGCAGGCGGCCGG
>JBCCTM010000072.1:0-12137 GCA_039198535.1 Pseudomonadota bacterium | reverse complement strand
GCGCGCGGGGAAGCGGCAGGGGATACGGGACGCGCTGAGCGCCGCGCCGTCAGCTTGGACCAGACTGTCCGACGCTCAGAAAGGCGTCGCGCTGGTGTTGGCGGTCACGTTCTTCTTTTCTTGCATGGACAGCGCGGCCAAGGCGATGGGCGAGCGCTACAACCCGCTGATGGTGGTGTGGTGGCGCTATGCGGTGGCGGGCGCGCTGACGCTCATCCTCTTGGCGCCCAGCCTGAAGCGGCGCCTGCGCACAAAGCGGCTCCCGGCGCAGATCTTCCGATCAAGCCTGCTGTTTGGAGCCACCATTCTGTTTTTCATCGGCTTCTCATTGATGCCGCAAGTGGATGTGGTGGCCCTGGCGCAGGTGGCGCCCCTGGCCATGACCGGCATGGCGGCGCTGTTTCTGGGCGAGCGGGTCGGGCCCTGGCGGTGGCTTGGCGTCGCCGCGGGCTTCGGCGGGGCGCTGCTGGTGGTGAAGCCCGGCTTCTCGGACACCGGGTGGGCGGCGCTGTTCCCGCTGGCGGGCGCGCTCTTTTTCGCCGCCTATTCCATCGCCACACGGGCGCTGGGGGGTGGGGAGCCGGCGGAGGGCGATGGGCCCGCCGCGCCCGGCGAGGATCCATGGACCACGTTTCTCTATACGGGCCTAGTCGGCGCTGTGGCGGCCACGTTTATGATCCCGTTCACCTGGGAGACGCCCGCAGCCGTTGATCTCCCGATACTCATGGCGGCGGGGCTGTTCGGCGCGCTCGGCCAGGGCACGCTGATCTTCGCCTTGCTCTTCGCGCCGGCCTCCCTGCTTGCGCCCTATCTCTATGTGGGCCTGATCTGGGGCGCGCTGTTCGGCTATGTGCTGTTCAACCACGTGCCTGACGCTTTTACGGTGGCCGGCGGTGGCGTGATCGTGGCGGCGGGATTGTTTGTGCGCTGGCGTGAGGCCCAAGCCGCGCAGCAGGCGGAGCGCGCGGCGGCGGCGCGAGCAAGCTGACAGAGGCCGCTCTGGGGGGCTTAGCGGGGTCCAGCCGCCGGCGTCCACTCGCTCCACAGGTCGGAACCCACTCGCTCCCAGCGGGCGAGGTCGAAGCGCGGCGCCGCGGCGAGCGGCCCGACCTCCAAGCCGCCGAGCGCCGGCGCGCCATCCGCGCCGATCGCCGCGCCGGCGCTGATCCAGATCAACCGGTCCACCAGCCCCGCCCGCAGGAGCGAGGCCGCCAAGCGCCCGCCGCCCTCGCAGAGCGCTTCGCCGACGCCCCGCGCGCCGAGGGCCCGCAACGCCTCCAGAGGATCAAGCCCTCGCCGCGCATCCGCTCCCGCGGCCGCGTCGATCACATCGGCGCCCGCCTCGACCCAGGCGGCGCGGCGGGCCCCGGCGTCCTCGCCGAATGCGCGGCTTAACAGCCAAACCGGCTGCGTCCGCGCGGTCTGCGCCAGCTTGCCGTCCAGTGGCGTGGAAAGCCGCGCATCGAGAATGGCGCGGACGGGGCGGCGGGTCTCAAGGCCCGGCAGCCGCACGTCCAACATGGGGTCGTCAAGGCGCGCCGTGCCGGCTCCGATCAGGATCGCATCCGAGCGGGCGCGGAGCAGATGCGCGCGGTCTCGCGCTTCCGACCCGCTGATCCAGCGGCTCTCGCCGGTGGCCGTGGCGATGCGGCCGTCCAAAGTGGCCGCAAGCTTAAGGGTGAGGCGAGGGCGTCCTTCCCGTTGCCGCAGCAGATACCCGGCCAGCAGCTCCTCCGCCTCCGCGCGCCCGACGCCGGTCGTCACCTCAAGGCCGGCGTCTCGGAGGATGGCGAAGCCGCGGCCGGAGACCCGCGGGTCGGGATCCTCAATCGCGACGACGACCCTCCGCACCCGCGCCTCGACCAGGGCGCCGGCGCAAGGGGGCGTTCGGCCATGATGGGCGCAAGGCTCCAGGGTGACATACGCTGTGGCGGCCTCCAGCCGCGACGATTGGCCGGTCTCGCGTGCGGCCTCCAGCGCGGCGGCTTCGGCGTGGGGTCTGCCGCCGGCCTGGGTCCGGCCCCGGGCGATCAGTCGGCCCGCCCGATCCACCAAGACGCAGCCCACGGCTGGGTTTGGCCAAGTCTCTCCAAGACCGCGCCGCGCCATGGCGAGCGCGCTGCGCATCCAGCGCAGATCCTGCTGAGGCGACGGGCGCCCCGCGCGATCCCCCGTCACATCGCCCCGCTGTGTCGCCTCCCCCGCCGGCTCAGGCGGCGTCGTCATCCGACTGCGCGCGATTGGCCTCGATAAAGCGCATGAAGTCTTCGACGCTCTCGAAGTTTCGGTAGACCGAAGCGTAGCGCAGATAGCCCACGGGATCGGTGCGCTCCAGCGCGCGCATCACTTCGTCGCCGATGGTCTTGCTGGAGATGTCGGTGTCCCCGCCGGTCTCCAAGCGTCGCACGATCCCGGTGATCAGCTGGTCCAGCCGCTCCGGTTCGATATGCCGGCGATTCATGGCCAGTCGGATGGAGCGGGCGAGCTTGTCCCGGTCGAAATCTTCGCGGCGGCCGTCGGATTTGATCACCACCAGATCGCGGAGTTGGACGCGTTCGAAAGTGGTGAAACGGCCTTGGCATGCGGGGCAGAAACGGCGTCTCCGAATCGCCGCATGCTCTTCCGTGGGCCGGGAATCCCGCACTTGCGTGTCGGTATTCCCGCAGAATGGGCAGCGCATGATGTTTATCCTCGAGAGCTTGGCCCGAAATGTATAGGCGAACGCGAGGGATTGCGGAACCCTAGGCCTTTGGCTCGACATCTGGATTGTTCATTTTCAAGGGGATCTGCGGCCCTGCGCCGCGGGATCGGTGTCCGCGCAGGCGCCAATGCGCTCCGCCGCGACGTCTTGACCGCCGCGAAGACTGTCCGGAGCGACGAAGCCCGCCAGTGGCGAGGCCTGGATCGGCCGCTATCTAGCCGGTGGCGAACAGTCAAAGGACAGGAGACGGCGTGTTTACCGGGATCATCACCGATGTGGGTCGCTTGGAGAGCCTGGAGCAGCGCGAGGGCGGCGACACGCGGCTGCGCATCGCTACACGCTATGATCTCGCCGAGGTGGCGCTGGGCGCGTCCATCGCCTGCGGCGGCGCTTGTCTGACCGTCGTTGAGCGGGAAGGCGCGCCGTCTCACGGGGATTTTAAAGGCGTGTTCGCCGTCGACGTCTCCGCCGAGACGCTGTCAAAAACCACGCTGGGCGATTGGATCGCCGGCCGGGCGATCAATCTCGAGCGCGCGCTCAAGATCGGCGACGAGTTGGGCGGGCATATCGTCAGCGGCCATGTGGACGCGGTGGGCGCGGTCTCTGCGACAAGACCTGAGGGCGACAGCACCCGCGTTGAGATCCGCGCGCCCCGGGCTCTCGCGCCGTTCGTGGCGCCGAAGGGCTCCATCGCGATCGACGGTTGCTCGCTCACGGTCAATGAAGTGACCGATGAGGCGGACGCGGTGGTCTTCGGCATCAATCTGATCCCCCACACCAAGCGCTGGACGAGCTTCGAGGCCCTCGCGCCGGGCGTGCGGGTCAATCTGGAGATCGACATGCTCGCGCGATATGTCTCGCGCCTGCAAGCCGCCATGGCGCCCGCGTCCGCGGAGTGACCGGCGCCCGCCGCGGCGGCGTAAACCGCTGTTCGACGCTTTGGATTAACCTGAGGGGCCCATGCCGGAGACCGACGACCATACGACCTTGCCGGCGCCCAAGCTCGATCCCGCGCCGCGGGTGCTCATCGTGATCGCGCCGTACTATAAGCGCATCGCCGAGGCGCAGCTTGCGGGCGCTCAGGCGCAGTTGCGCGCCGTCGGCGCGACCTTTGACGTCGTGGAGACGCCTGGCGCGCTGGAGATTCCGCCCGCCATCCGGTTTGCGGCGGAGAGCGGCCTCTATGAGGGCTATGTCGCGCTTGGTTGCGTGATCCGGGGCGAGACCACCCATTACGAGACGGTCTGCGAGGAGAGCGCGCGGGGCGTGACCTATCTGACCACCGCTCGGGGCCTCGCCATCGGCAATGGCGTTTTGACAGTGGAGAATGACGCCCAAGCGCTGGAGCGCGCCTTGCCGGACCGGCTCGATAAGGGCGGCGGCGCGGCGGCGGCGTGTCTTCATCTCATCGCGTTGGCGCGCCGGTTCCGGCGCCAGGGGCGTCCCAGCCCGCAAAGCGGCTCCGATGACGCGATCCTGTTGGCGTGAGACCGATGAGCGCGATATCTGCGATAAGGTCCGCACCCGGCCTGGTGATCGCTTCCCCCGCCCGTCCGTATTTCCATGAGTGACGAAACCCCGGCGGAGACCAAACGCTTGGCGCGCTCCGCCGCCCGGCTCGCGGCCGTCCAGGCGCTTTATCAAATGGAGCTCACCGGCGCGCCCGCTTCCGCCGTGCGCCGCGAGTTTGAAACCCATCGTCTCGGTGCGGAGATCGAGGGCGCGCAGTATCGCGAGCCCGACATCGACCATTTCCGCGCCGTGTTGAGCGGGGTGCCGGAGCGGCAACGGGAGATAGACCGGCTCACCGATGATGCGCTGGTGGCGCGGTGGCCGCTGGGCAAGATCGACCCGACCCTGCGCGCGATCTTTCGCTGCGGCGGGTTTGAGTTGCTGGGCCTGCCGGACGTGCCGCCGCGGGTGGCCATCACGGAGTATGTCGACGTGGCGAAAGCCTTCTTCACGGAGGGCCAAGAGGCGCGCTTTGTGAACGCGGTGCTCGATCACATGGCCCGCGTCGCTCGCCCCGACGCCTTCACGCCGCGCTGAGCGGTTCAGAGGCCAGGCCTATTTCTCCGGCCGCGGCGGCTCGAGCGCAGCGATGAAATGTGCGCCGTTTGAGAGGCGCGGCGGCGGCGGGAGGGGGCCGCCCATGGCGCCGAGGGGCGGGCGCCAGTCCCTGAGGGCGGCGCGGGCGGCGCCGATCGGGGCGGGGCCCAGGGTCACCGCCGCGCCGCCATCGGCCATGAGCAGCGCATGGGCCGCAACGCCCTCTTCCCGCAGCCTCGCCGCGCGATCGACCGCATCGGCGGCGTGGGCGTGCTCGGTGAGCAGGATCCAGGCCTGACCAGGCGGCGCGAGGAGCGACTGGGCGAATTGATCGGCGGCGGGAACGGCCGGACTGTTATACGGGTCCAAGGCGGCGTCGAGCGCGGCGAAACCGGGAGCGAGCGCCGCCAGGAGCGCGATGTCGCGGCGGATCTCGCCGGAGATGTCCCCTGCGGTCTCCCCTTGCGCCAAGGCGTCTGGCGCCGTGGAGAGCGCGCCGAGCAGCGCCATCGCCGCCACCGCGGCGCGGCGTCGCCAACACTCGTTACGGAGAGACATGCGCGGCCTCCTGTCCTCAGCGTGGCTGAGAGGGTGCAAAAGGCTCGCCGAACGCGGGTGGTGACGCACCGCGTCACCCGGCGCACTAGCTCCGCCCGCGGCGACAAGCTAAGCGGCGGGGGACGTGTGAGAGGGAGCCCATGGCCGGAGCCACCAAGGTCACCGCCACCAAGTCCACCCCCGCCGCCAGCGCGGGCGCTGGGTCCTCCACCCGTCGTCGCTTCACCGATGGCGCGCTCGGCGCCGGCGATCGCTTCGGCGTTGTCGATATCGGCTCGAACTCCGTACGCCTCGTGGTGTTCGACACGCGGATGGCGACGCCGGCCGTGTTCTTCAATGAGAAGGTGCTCTGCGGGCTTGGCGCCGATCTGGAGCAAACCGGCAAGCTCTCCCCGGTGGGACGCGCCCGCGCCGGGGCGGCGCTGCGGCGGTTCTCCGCGCTCGCCGAACGCATGCGCCTCTCAGCCCTGGCCGCCGTCGGCACCGCCGCCTTACGGGAAGCGGCGGATGGGGCGGCGTTTGTGGCGGAGGTCGCCCGCGAGACGGGCCTCGAGATCCGCATCGCCGACGGGCCGGAGGAGGCGCGCCTCGCCGCGCAGGGGGTGCTGCTCGGCGATCCGAAGGCCGAGGGCGTCGTCGCTGATATGGGCGGCGCGTCTCTCGAGCTTGTCGAGTTGGCCGACGGGCGTGTCAGCGCCGGAGGCGTCACCAGCCCGTTGGGCCCGCTCCGCGTGATGAACTGGGGCGATCTCTCGCCCAACAAGCGGGACGCCGCCATTGATGAGGCGCTTGCGGCCGCCATGGGAGATCGCTTCCGTAAGCCCGAGCGCTTGTATCTTCTGGGCGGCTCCTGGCGTGCGGCGGTGTCCTGTTACATGGCGCGGGAGAATTATCCGCTGCCGGTGCTCCATGGCTTCGCGTTGCCGCACAACGCGGCGGTGGAGATGGCCGAGTGGGTGGCGCAGATGACGCCCGAGGACGTCTCCAGCCTTGCCGGCGTGTCGCGCCGCCGCTCGGAGGTGACGCCCCTGGCGGCGGGAGTGTTGGCGCGGCTGTTGGTCCAGGTGAAGCCCGAGACCGTGGCGCTCTCCGCCTTCGGGCTTCGCGAAGGCGTGCTTTGGGAGCATCTGCCCGAGGCGTTGAAAGGCCGAGATCCGCTGCTCGACGCCTGCGCCGCCATGGAGCGGGATGGCGCGCGCATGCCGGGCTTTGGTGTTGAACTGTGGCGCTGGTTGGAGCCGGCGCTCACCACCTTGGTTGGAGGAGAGGCGCGCTTGGCCCAGGCGGCCTGCCTTTTGGCCGACGTCAATTGGCGCGCGCACCCCGATTATCGGTCCCGCGCGAGCTTCGAGGTCGTCACGCGGAACAATCTTGGCCTCTCGGCGCATGCCGACCGCCTGTTCATCGGCGTGGCCCTTCTCAACCGCTACAAAGCCGGCCGCCGCGCCGCCAAAGGCGAGCTGGCGGTGTCCCTGTTGCCGCTCGATCGGCTTCGACGCGCGGAGGCGGTGGGGCGAGGGATCCGGCTCGGGGCTATGCTCGCGGGGGCCGCGCCTGGTTTGCTGCCTCAAAGCCCGATCCGTCGGGTGAAGGCGGGCAAAACCGGCCCCGCCGCAGTGGTGCTACAGTTGTCCGGAGAGATGGCGGCCCTGCGCGGCGAGGAGGTCGAGAAGCGGCTCGAGGCCTTCGCCGCCGCGTTGGGCGTCGATTGGCGGGTGGATCTCGTTTGAGACGCCGGCGGGCTCTCTGGGCTGCGGTTTCACATCTGCGTTTCGACCCCTCGGCGCCTCGACAATTGCGCGCTTCGGTCTATCTAGTCGGCCGCAAACGCGCCGACTGTTTCCACTATTTGCGAAAGCGGAGGCTTTTCATGCTCATGTCCCGGACGCTCAGCGCCCTGCGCGCGGCGCTCTGCGCAGGGGCCGCGGCGCTGGTCGCGGCGACGGCGCCCGGCGTCGCCTTCGCCAATCCGCGGGTGATCGTTGAAGAGGTTCGGGAAGGCGACTGGATCACCCGCATCGAGGCGCTGGGGACGCTGCGGCCCAACGCCCGGGTGAGCATCGCGGCCTCGGTCACGGGCCGCATCGATATCCTCCATGTGGATGACGGCGCCCGAGTGAAGCGCGGCGACCCGTTGGTGACGCTCCTCCATGACGAGGAGAAAGCGCGGCGCGAAGAAGCGGCGGCGACTTTGGACGAGGCGCGGGAGCAACGCGCCGACGCGGAGCGCTTGTTTGAGCGCGGCGTCGGGTCTGAGACGGCTCTCAGGGCCGGGCGGCGGGCGGAAGCGGTGGCCGCGGCGCGGTTGTCGGCGGTGGAGGCGCAGATCGCCGATCACCTCCTGGTCGCCCCCTTTGACGGCCGCATCGGCATTCGCACGATCAGCCCCGGCGCCACGGTCGAGGTGGGTGACGACATCATGCGCCTGATCGACGACCATGTGCTGAAGCTCGACTTCTCCGTGCCCAGCACCTTCCTGAACGCACTCCGCCCGGGCGACGCCATCGAGGCCACCAGCCGCGCCTATCCGGGCCGCGTTTTCACAGGCCGGGTCCGCGCGGTCGACGCTGAGGCCGATCCGGTGACGCGGTCGGTGCTGGTCCGGGCGCTGATCGACAATTCCGACGGCCGGCTGCTGCCGGGCCTGCTCATGGAGGTGGGGCTCCTCACCGATCAGCGCCGCGCGCTGGCCGTGAATGAAGCGAGCCTGATCCCCTTCGGCGCCGACACATTCGTGCTGCAAGCGGTGGAGCGGGACGGGGAGACGCGGGTTGAGCGGGTGCGCGTTGAGATCGGGGCGCGCCGCGTGGGCGCGGTCGAGATCTTGGACGGCCTGCAGGCGGGCGATCTCGTGGTGGTCGCCGGCGCGCTGAAGGTGCGCCCTGGCCAAAGCGTCAACGCGGTGCGGCGGCGGCTGCAGAACGGCGACGATGCGGAGAGCGGCGGCGCGCGGTTGGACGCCGCCGCCCGGCCGGCGAGCGTCGGCTCCGGCGGCTAACCGGCGTGGCGCGCGCGCCCGGAACCGCCACGTCGAGGGCAAGGCGGCCGGGCAAGGCGTCCCGATGGAGATACGACGATGGTGCTCTCTGACTTATCGGTGAAACGCCCGATCGTGGCGGCGGTGATGTCCATCGTCATCGTCCTGTGCGGCTTCGCGGCGTATGATCAACTGCCGCTGCGCCAATTCCCCGATATCGACCCGCCGGTGGTGTCCATCGACACGAATTACCCCGGCGCGGCCGCCAATGTGGTGGAGAGCCGCGTCACCGAGCCCATCGAGGCGCGCATCGCCGGGCTCGAAGGGATCGACACCATCGAGAGCGCCAGCAGCGACGGCGCCTCGCGCATCACAGTCTCATTCCGCGTTGGCCGCGATGTCGACGCCGCCGCCAATGACGTGCGGGACCGTGTGGCCGGCGTGCTGGACGACCTGCCGCCTGAGACCGATCCGCCGGAGATCTCCAAGGTCGACAGCAACCAAGATGTGATCATGTGGCTCAATCTGACCAGTGATCGGCTGACGGTGCCCGAGCTGACGGATTACGCGCGGCGTTACTTGGTGGATCGCTTCTCCGTGTTGGACGGCGTCTCGCGGGTGCGCGTCGGCGGGCAGCAGAATTTCGCGTTGCGCATCTGGCTCGACCGCAAGGAGATGGCGGCGCGAGGCGTCGCGGTCTCCGACATTGAGGAGCGGTTGCGGGCGGAGAATGTGGAGCTGCCCGCCGGCAGCTTGGAATCCTCCGACCGACAGCTCACGGTCCGCGTGAACCGCTCTTTCACGCGCGCCTCCGATTTTGAGAATCTGGCGCTGCAGCGCGGTGAAGAAGGCTATCTGCTGCGCCTCGGCGATGTGGCTCGAGTGGAGTTCGGCGCCGAGGAGGACCGCACGTTTTTCCGCGGCAATGGCGTGCCGCAGGTGGGCATTGGCGTGATCCGCCAGTCCACCGCCAACACCATCGACGTGGCCCAGGGCGCCCGCGATCTTGCGGAGCGCCTCAACCCGACGCTGCCCGAGGGCATGGCGATCCGGCAGAGCTATGACACCTCGGTGTTCATCCAAGGCGCGATCGACGAGGTCTATAAGACCCTGGGCTTGGCGGTGTTGCTGGTGGTGCTGACCATCCTGCTGTTTTTGCGCAGTTGGCGCGCCATGTTGGCCCCGGCGGTCACGGTACCGGTGTCCCTTGTGGGCGCGTTCCTGGCGATGTGGCTGCTCGGCTTTTCCATCAATCTGTTGACGCTGCTGGCGCTTGTCCTGGCGATCGGGCTGGTGGTGGACGACGCGATCGTCGTGCTCGAGAACATCGTGCGACGCATGGATGAGCTGGGCGAGACGCCGATGGTGGCCGCCTATCGCGGCTCCCGACAGGTGGCGTTCGCGGTGATTGCGACCACGATTGTGCTGGTGGCCGTGTTCACGCCCATCGGGTTTTTGCAGGGCGATATCGGCCGCCTCTTCTCCGAGTTCGCGCTGACCATCGCCGCCGCGGTGGTGATCTCCAGCTTCGTCGCGCTCAGCCTCACCCCGGCCCTGGCCGCGGCGCTGCTGCGCCGGCGGGACGCTTCAGCCATCCCCACGGACGGGGCGGGCCCCAGGGGACCGTCGAATGCTGGGAGAGGGCCCGCCGCCGCGCGCCGGCTCTATGGTCGCATGGTGGATGGGGTGATCCGCGCGCCGGCGATTGGCTTGGCGCTGATCGCCGCCTCCGCCGGGGCCGCGGCCTGGTTGTTCCAAGACCTGCCGAGCGAATACGCGCCGCGGGAGGATCGGGGCGCCTTCTTCGTGATCGTCAACGGGCCGGAGGGCGCGACCTATAACTACATGCTGGAGTACATGGACGAGATCGAGCGGCGCTTGACGCCTTACGTCGAGAGCGGCGAGTTCCAGCGCTTGCTGGTCCGCGCGCCGCGCAGCTTCAGCACCTTCGAGGAATTCAATTCCGGCATCGTGATCGTGGTGCTGAGCGATTGGGCGGAGCGGCGCTCGGCCTGGCCGATCATGGGCGAGGTGCGCCAGACGCTGGGCGATTTGCCCGGCGTGCGCGCGTTTCCCATTATGCGCCAGGGCTTCGGCGGGCGAACGCGCAAGCCTCTGCAAATGACCATCGGCGGCGGCGATTGGGAGCAGCTGGCCGAATGGAGAGACACGCTCCTCGACGCGTTGGCGACAGAGGGCGTCGCGCTGAACGGGCTCGACTGGGATTACAAGGAGACCAAGCCACAGCTTCGCGTCGAGATCGACTACGATCGCGCCGCCGAGCTCGGCGTCCGGATCCGCGAGCTCGGGCAGACGTTGGAGACGATGCTGGGCTCCCGGCGGGTCACCACCTTCCTCCAGGAAGGCGAGGAGTATGACGTGATCCTGGAGGGCGAGCGCGACAGCCAGCGCACGCCCAATGATCTCTCCAACATTTATGTGCGCTCGACGCGGTCGGACGCGTTGATCCCGCTGTCCAATGTGGTCGAGCTGCGGGAGGTGGGCGGCTCAGGCTCGCTCAATCGCTACAACCGCATTCGCGCCATCACGTTGGAGGCCACCCCGCCGGACGGGGTCGCGTTGGGCGACGCGCTGGCGCGGGTGGAGGCGGTGGCCCGGCAGGTGTTGCCGCCTGAGGTGGTGATCGATTTCAAAGGCCAATCCCGCGATCTGCGGGAGACGGGCGACAGCATCGCCTTCGTTTTCGTGTTCGGGCTGGCCGTGGTGTTCCTGGCGCTGGCCGCTCAATTTGAGAGCTGGCGGCACCCGGCGGTGATCCTTCTGTCCGCGCCCACGGCCATCGGCGGCGGGTTGGCGGGCCTTTGGCTCGCTGGCGGCACGCTGAACATCTTCAGTCAGATCGGCATGGTGATGCTGGTGGGTCTGTCCGCGAAGAACGGCATTCTCATTGTGGAGTTCGCCAATCAGCTGCGCGATCAGGGCCGGGAGTTCGGCGAGGCGATCCGGGAGGCGGCGCTGACGCGTCTGCGCCCGGTGGTGATGACCGGGGTGACCACGGCCGCCGGCGCCTTGCCTTTGATCTTGGCGAGCGGCGCCGGAGCGGAGAGCCGCTTCGCCATCGGCGCGGTGGTGCTGGGCGGCGTGATCGGCTCGACGGCGTTGACGCTCTTCACCGTGCCCGCCGCCTACGCGCTGGTGGCCCGCGGCTCAGGCTCCCCGGGCCGCGCCGCCCGTCGTCTTGAGGCAGAAGAGAAAGCGCTGGGGCCCGCTGTGACAGGCCCCGCGGAGTGAGCGGGCCCGCGCATTTCGACGGTTAAGCGGGCCGGGGCGGCGGAGGCGAAGCGGAGCGGTCGAACAGATAAGGACCGGCTTTGACGGGGCGCGGCGCGGCTGGAGGTCCCGACCGGCGGGAGGCCCGTCCCTTTGGTCGCATCTTCGACCCCAGCGCGCCCGATCTGGCCAGTTGGGCGCTCCCCGCTCGCGCGTCGTGGTCGGAGCGCGGCCCTTAAGCGGCGTTGCGCGGCTCGGCGGCATGGCCTATCGCAACTTTCCAGGCGAGGCGCCGTCCTTCACAGGGCTTCGGACGCCGCCGCCCCAGGGCGATGAAAGGGTGCGCGATGCGGCTGAGCCGATACTTTTTGCCCGTCTTGAAAGAGACGCCCGCCGAGGCGCAGATCACCTCCCACCGCTTGATGCTGCGGGCCGGCATGATCCGACAGCAGGCGGCCGGGCTCTACACCTGGCTGCCGCTGGGCTACAAAGTTCTGCGCAAGATCGAGGCGATCGTCCATGAAGAGCAGGAGCGCGCCGGCGCCCTTCCCCTCCTCATGCCCACCATCCAGCCCGCGGATCTCTGGCGCGAGAGCGGCCGCTACGACGCCTATGGCGAGG
>JBCCTM010000071.1:0-12298 GCA_039198535.1 Pseudomonadota bacterium | reverse complement strand
GGCTCGCGCCAACCATCAACCCCTCTCGCGCCGCGCATATCCCCCATGGTACCCACGGCCGGACTCGAACCGGCATGGGTCTGAGTGTCTTATCTATGCTCTCGACATATCCTTCGCGCCTATGGCTGAGCATCGGGGAACAGACCAGGCATAAGCCGGGGGGCAAGCTTTGCAGGAAAAGCGATCTGCCAATCCGCACGAGGTCCTGCGGAAAAGATGATGCCCTCTTTGCTAAGCGCGGTCGTCACTAAACGTGCTGTCCGATCCGACTTGTCGATAACTTGCGCGACTTCGCTTCGCGGGAGGCTGCCCCTGAAGAGTATAGCGTCCAACACCTTAGAAGCCTGGGACGGAAGCGTGCCGTAACGCACCTCGGCTTCGGCCCAGGACAAGATGCGAGACCGCAGTACGCTAGGTTGCATAAGGCTCTCCATAAAGCGTACCTGATCTAAGCAAATATCTAAGAAATAGGCGGAGAATGCCACCAGCGCCTCTTCGCTTAGACTGCCACGTCCATCATGGTCGTTTCGTCGGGGTAAGTCACAAGTGGCAAGATGGCTCTTGTACGTTTTTTGATCTCTAGCCAGACCTCGCGAAACGGACCAAAGACCTCCCGTCTCCAAGGCTTTCCGAAGCATCGCATAAGATATTAGCCGCGCAACGCGTCCGTTACCGTCTGCAAAAGGATGTATCCAAAGCAATCTATGATGAGCCGCCGCCGCGGCGATTACAGTGGCTGACTTTCCAAGCTTCGAAAAAGCGGTCTCATATCTTTCCAAGAACCTCGGTATTGCGCCCGGCGATACAGCAATGTGTAGACCAACCTTAGCGCCACTCCGACGCTGTTCGCCTGGAACGACGGGTTCCCTCATACCAGTCGTCGGATCTTCGACCCAAAGTAGCTCTTCGGGCAGAAGCTTCGTGAACATTCGGTGGATCTCAAAGATGCCGTCGACCGTTGTTTCTCGACCGTCGAGACCTCCTTCATCGATCCATCGTTGAACAGCAATGTGCGCCTTAGCTTCAAGCTGAAGATCGCGTTGTCTTGGATCTTCGCTCAATTTATTATGCACCGCACGCTCAATATCGACCGGATGCGTGTTATGGCCCTCAATCAAATTGCTATAGTAGCAGTTCATTGAGCGAACTAGGTCGGCAAGCGAGTCGGCGAGACCTGCTGGCAGGCTTGCTTTGAATGCTGCAGATACCTGAGCTAACTCGAAAGCTCGCTCTTGGATCTGTGAACGGTCTTTAGCGTCCTCGCCAATGAGCATCGGCTCCATCTGCGAGATGTGTTCACCCGCATCATGCAAATCTAGCTGAGTTTCCTTTGCCGGCTTTTTTGCCGCTTTTTTTGCCGCCTTTCGCGCCATACCCATCTATTCCTAGTAAGTTGTTTTTAAACAATTTATTTAGCCCTATCCGCACCGGCTTCAGCGGCCTCTCTGCCGCTAATATTGCCGCTTGTCCCGCCAGTAAACGCACAAGCACCTAGACCCATAACACATTGAAAAAAGCCGGTGCGCTCCTCTTCTCAAGGAGGAGCTGCCGCACATTCATGCGGCAGCATTCGCGTAAGGCATTGATTTAAATGGTACCCACGGCCGGACTCGAACCGGCATGGCCGAAGCCCACGGATTTTAAGTCCGCTATGTCTACCAATTCCATCACGCGGGCGGGCGGCGGAATGTACCCAGGAGGCGGGGCGGCGCAAGGTCAGCGTCGCCGCGACGTGAGATCGCGGGCCGCGGCTGTCGGCAGGCGGCGCGCTCGACGCCGGGTCCCGCCCCGTGGCGGAGGAGGATGCGCTTTAGGCTAGGCGCGCGCAGCGCTCTCCGGCGGTGTCTCCTCCACTTCTACGCCGCGGCCATGAAGCGTGGCGCGGGCGTCATCGGCGGCGCTCGCCAGCGTCACCGGATCCGTGGCGCGGAGCACGATGTTGGCGCCGATGCGCCCTTTGCCCTCACCCGCCTCGCCCGGCATCGCTTTGAAGAACGGATAGCAGCCCACCGAGACGGTCGGAAAAGCGCGGTTCAAGGCGTCGAGATCGGCGGCGAGCGCGCTTTCGGGCAGCATTGCTTTCAGCGACCAGGAAAGGGTCGGCGGCCCGCCCTTGAGCGTGGAGCGGAGGCCGGCGAGCATCGCCTCAAAGATCAGGGGCACGCCGGCCATGACATGCACATTCTCCACAATGAAGCCCGGCGCGCGGCTGACCGGATTGTCGATCAGCGTCGAGCCTTCAGGCACCCGCGCCATGCGCAACCGCGCGTCGCTGATCTCTTCGGATCCGTAATGGTCGTGCAGGATCGCCAGCGTGTCCGCGCGCACATCGACGGCCCGGCCAAAGGCCGCGCCCACCGCGTCGGCGGTGATGTCGTCATGGGTGGGGCCGATGCCGCCGGAGGTGAACACCAGGTCATACCCGGAGGACAGCTCTCGCACCGCCGAGACGATCCGCTCCGTCACATCCGGCACGACCCGGATTTCACGCAGATCCACGCCGATTTCCGTCATCACTTGGGCCAGGTGATGGGCGTTGGCGTCCCGCGTCCGGCCGGAGAGGATCTCATCGCCGATCACCAACATCGCCGCGGTCGGCTGTCCGCCATCGCTCATGGGCCGATCTCCCCTGTCCAGACACCGCACGCCGCTTTCCATCTCGCGCGGAGAGCGGTAGGGCCGCGGCATGCGACTGCCCAATCCCCTCACGCCCGCGCGCCTTGTGCGACGCTACAAGCGCTTCCTCGCCGATGCGAGACTTGAGGCGACCGGCGAGGTCGTCACGGCGCATATCGCCAATTCCGGCTCGATGATGGGCTTGAAAGAGCCCGACAGCCGCATCTGGCTGTCGCGGTCCGACAACCCAAAGCGCAAACTCGCCTTTAGTTGGGAGCTGTGTGAGCTGCCGGAGGGGGGGTGGTCCGGCGTAAGCACGGCCAATCCAAACCGAATCGTCGAGGAGGCGCTCCGCGCCGGACGCGTCGCCGAAGCGGCGGACTACCGGGAGATTCGCCGCGAGGTCGCCTATGGCAAGGCGAGCCGGGTGGACTTTCTGGCCACGCGAGAGGATGGCGCGCGGCTGTTCATCGAGGTGAAGAACGTGCATCTCAGGCGCGTCGGCGACCTGGCGGAGTTCCCCGATAGCGTGACGGCTCGGGGCGCTAAGCATCTGGAAGAGCTCGGCGATCAGGTGGAGCAGGGCGACCGGGCCCTGATGCTGTATGTGATCCAGCGCACCGATTGCGCCCGTTTCGCCCTTGCCGCTGATCTCGACCCTGATTACGTCAAAGGTTTCCGGCGGGCGCGCGCTCGCGGGGTGGAGGCGGTCGCGTATAAGTGCGACATTACGCCGCCAGATGCGGTGGACGGCGCGGCCATCACCTTGAGCCAACCCGCCCCCATCGAGGAGCCCTAGGAGGCCCGCCGTAATGGGCCGACGCGTCCGTGGGCGAACGAATTGAATTTGAGCGGCGTCAGCCGCGCGCGCATTGAGCGACACAGGATGTTGAGCAAAACTGATGGATGACCCGTTGAGCCCCAGCCTGCAGACCCAACCGCCGCGGGAGCGGGGACGGAACGCCGACGGCATAAAGATCCACGCGCGGGACGACTTCGAAGGAATGCGGCGCGCCGGCCGCCTGGCCGCTGAGATCCTCGACATGATCGCGGAACATGTGCGTCCGGGCGCGATGACGGGCGATCTCGACCAGATCATTCACAACGCGATCATCGACGCCGGCGCGACCCCCGCGACCCTCGGTTATCGCGGCTTCACGAAATCCTCCTGCATCTCCATCAATCACGTGGTCTGCCACGGCATACCGGGTGATAAGACGCTGAAAGACGGGGATATCCTCAACATCGACGTGACGGTGATCTTGGATGGCTGGCATGGCGACACCTCGCGGATGTACGTCGCCGGCAAGCCCAACCGTCGGGCGGTGCGCCTGATCGACATCACCCATGAGGCGCTGCTCCGTGGCGTCGCCGCCGTGAAACCCGGCGGTCGCTTCACCGATATCGGCGAGGCCATCCAGGAGTTTGTCGAGCGAGAGCGCTACTCGGTCGTCCGCGATTTCTGCGGCCACGGCCTCGGCCGGGTGTTCCACGACAATCCCAGCGTGCTCCACTATCTGCCGAGGGACCGCAACGGCGCGCCGGAGCTTGGGCCCGTGTTCGAGCCCGGCATGTTTTTCACCATTGAGCCCATGGTGAATATCGGCCGCCCCGGCACGAAGATCCTCGCCGACCAATGGACCGCCGTGACCCGTGATAAATCTCTCTCGGCCCAGTTCGAACACTCGGTTGGCGTGACTGAGGAGGGTTGCGAGATCTTTACGCTCTCCCCCGCGGGGCGTTTCCATCCGACCTGGGATCGCGCAGACTGACGCTGGCGCCGCCATTCGAGCGGTGAGGCGTTCAGGCGGGGGCGTTGTCTTGGCGGATTTGTTCTCAACAGAGGGCGCGCGCGCAGCGCCGGAGCGTCCACCCAAGCCCGAAGATCTGCTGAAAGGCCATCGCAATCGCCTGCGCTCCCGGTTCATGGGCGGCGGAACCGACGCGGTGGCCGATTACGAACTGCTGGAGCTCGTCCTGTTTCGCGCCATTCCGCGGCGGGACGTGAAACCCGTCGCTAAACGCCTCTTGAGCCGCTTCGGCGGCTTCGCGGGCGTGATCTCGGCCGACGTGGCGCGCCTCCGAGAAATCGACGGGCTCGGCGAAGCGGCGATCGTTGAGCTGAAGATCGTGGAGGCGGCGGCGGTGGCCATGCTGCGGGATCGGGTGATGGATCAGCCGGTGCTCACCGATGGCGACGCGGTGGTGGATTATTGCCGCGCCGCCCTGGCCCACCGCGCCGTGGAGGAGTTCCGCGTGCTGTTCTTCGACAGCAAGAACCGTTTGATCGCCGACGAGGCGTTGAGCCGCGGCACGGTGGATCAGGTGGCTGTCTACACCCGCGAGGTGATGGCGCGGGCGCTGGCGCTCAAGGCGGTGGCGTTGATCCTGGTGCATAACCACCCCAGCGGCGATCCAACGCCGAGCCGCGCGGACATCGAGATGACCCGGGAGATCGTCGCGGCCGGCCGCACCATGCGGGTCAGCGTCCATGACCACCTCATCATCGGCGCGACGGGCGCGGTGAGCCTGCGCGCCGACGGCAAAATGTGAAGTCGACCTGGTCGGGCCGCCCTCGCTGTTTGAACCAAAGCGCCCGGGCGACCGTAGGCGTTTGGTCAGATGTGTTCGCGCAAGCTCGGAGGGCGCGCGGCGCATTGGAGATCGAGACCACATGAAAAAGGCCGCCCCATGGACGCCGTGCAGATCGTCAACTTCGCCCTGGCCGGGCTCTCCATCGCCTTTGGCGCCATTTGCTTCCTGGCGCCGGCCTACGCCATGGGCGCGCTGAAGCTCGCGCCGGTGGGCGGACAGATGGACGGCAAAAGCGAGGTGCGCGGCGCAAGTGGCGGGGCCTTCATCGCCCTCGGCCTCGCCGGCATGCTGTTCGGCCCGGCTTGGACGGTGGCCTGGGTGATGGTCGGCGTGCATTACGCCGGCGCCGCGGCGGGTCGGCTGCTCTCTTTCCTCTTCGACGGCTCAGGCTCCACAAAAATGTGGATCTATTTCATCATCGAGCTGGTGTTCGCCGGCTGGTTCATCGTCGCGAATTGGCCTTAGGCGCAGCGACTAGCCCGTCTCATTCGCCACGCGGGCCAAGCGCGCCACCGCGTGGGCGACTTGCCGTTCCCGGAGCTTCGCGCCCGTGGCGCCATAGTGCTTTACCACGCTGGCCACGACGCCGGGCTCGGCGGTGTCGGGCGAGCCGCAGCTGAACGGCGGCTTCGGCGCATACTCCAACATCAGTTGCACCATCTTGGCCGCGTTCTCGTCTTTCAAGACATGCGCCATGATCGCGAGGCCGAAATCGACGCCCGCGGTGACGCCGCCGCCCGTGGCGCGGTTGTGGTCGATCACCCAGCGGTCCGACACCACCGTGGCGCCGAACTGGGTGAGCAGATCAGCGGCGATCCAATGGCTGGTCGCGCGGTAGCCCTTCAGGAGGCCCGCCGCGCCGAGCAGGACGGACCCTGTGCAGACGCTGGTGACCCACCCCGCTCGCTCGCCGCGTTCGGCGAGAAACGAGATCACCTGATCGTCTTCTAGAAGAGCGAAGGTACCCGCCGCGCCGCCCGGCGCGAACAGGATGTCGGGATCTTCCCAAGACCCGTCGAAACTGTGCGTCGCGACGATCGGTAAGGCGGAATCGGTTTGGACCTCGCCCTTGGTCTGACCGACGATCTGAAACTCCGCGCCCGGCCACGAATTCCAGACCTGCAGCGGACCGACCAGGTCCAAAAGGGTCATACCGGGATAGACGAACATCTGGATTTTCATGAACTCGGCTCCTTGCGCCCGGCTCGCGGCCGGAAGACTCCCACCACACAGCGATAGCCAGGCCCCGCCCTGTCCGGTATGATCTAATTATGTCAGTTTCAGACACCTCTCAGCGCATTCTCTTTGTCGGTTTTGAAGGCGTCTTGTCCCTCGACCTGACGGGACCCGCTGATGTGCTGGCCATCGCGTCCCGGAAGCGGCCGGGCTCCTATCAGACGCGTTTCGTCGGCGCATCGCCCATGGTCCGCGCCAGCAACGGCTTGGTCCTGGGCCTGGAGCCGTTGCCTGCGCCCGCACATGGCGACACCATCATCGTGCCCGGCGGCATGAGGCGGGACATCGACCAGGTGATCGCCGATGACCGCCTGATGCACTGGCTCAAACGCGCCAGCGCGGTGGCGCGCCGCACCGTCTCCGTTTGCAGCGGGGCGTTGATCTTGGCGAAGCTCGGCCTGTTGGACCGGCGGCGCTGCGTCACCCATTGGCGCGTCGTTGACGAACTCGCCAAGATCGCGCCCGAAGCCGAGGTGCGCGCCGACGCGATCTTCGTCGAAGATGGGACGATCTGGACCTCGGCCGGCGTCACGACCGGCATTGACCTGGCGCTGGCCTTGGTTCGGCGGGACCATGGCGAAGACCTGGCCGTGAAGGTCGCCAAGGAGATCGTGGTGCAGATCATCCGGCCGGGCAATCAGTCCCAATACTCCACGCCGCTGGCTCTGCAGAAGCACGCCAAAGGCGATCTCGCCCGGCTGATCCCTTGGCTCGAGAGCCGGCTCTCCCAAGCGACCACGGTGGCGCAAATGGCGGAGGCCATGGGCATGAGCGAGCGCCGACTGCATCGCCACTGCGTGGAGACCTTTCGGCGCGCGCCGGCGAAGCTCGCGCTGGATCTGCGGCTCGACCACGCGCGGACCCATCTCCGCAATCCGAGCCTGCCGATCGCGGTGATCGCTGAATTGTGCGGCTTCTCGAACCGCGAGGTTTTCGCCAAGACGTTCAAAAAAGCGTTCGGCGTCTCGCCGGGGGCCTACCGCAAGACCTGGGCGGCCGCATCGCCCTCAGAGGCGCTCTAGCGGCGCGCGCCGCCGACGCGGCGGCCCCTGACCACCGAAAGTTTGGATACGAGACTGTGAAGATCGAAATCTGGATCGAGTTCGCCAGCACCTACTCGCATTTGACGGTATGGCGCGCGCCGAAGCTGCTGGAGGCGGAGGGCGTTGACTATGCGTGGCGGCCGTTTTTGCTGGGCGTGATCTTCAAACAGAAAGGGTGGAACAGCTCGCCCTTCGTCCTCGACCCGGTGAAGGGCGCGCATATGTGGCGCGATGTCGAGCGGCGGGCTGAGCGGATCGGCGCGCCGTTCCAGCGACCGTCGCTGTTCCCGGCGAACGGGCTCCATGCGGCGCGGATCATGACGGCGGCCGAGGACGAGTCTTGGTGCGCCGCCTTCGCGCGCGAAGTGTTCACCGCGCAATTCGGACGTGGCGAGGATATCTCGGATCAGGGCGTTTTGGCGGAAGCGATCGCCCGCTGCGGCGCTGAGCCGACCCATTGGCTCGGGGAGAGCCGGAGCGAGGCGGTCAAAATGCGTCTCAGGGCGCGCACCGAGGCGGCGCAAGCCCGCGGCGTCTTTGGCGCGCCGAGCTTCACCGTCGGCGAGGAGCTGTTTTGGGGCGACGACCGTTTGGAGGACGCCATTGCTTGGGCGAAGAAGCCATCCAAGGGTTCGATGCTCTGACGCCGCGGGGGCCGCCGCCCGGAACAGGCGGCGGCGTAAGCCTTAGATCCAGTCGATTAGATCAGTGGTCATATCCGGGATTAATGCGGTTGAGACGCCGCATCAGCCCCGGCCAGACCAGCGCGTCGCCCATGCCCGGCATGAAGGCGGGCGCGCTTTGCTCGGCGACGCGCAGCCCCATCTCCGGCGGCTCCTCCAGCAGTTGGCTCTCGTCGGCGATCGACTGCCCGAAGATCTGCGTCTTGCAGGCCATCTCCAGGAAATACGCCCGGAGGAACGCGATCGCGCAATTCTGGCCGACCGTCAGCGTGCCGTGGTTCTTGAGCAGCAGCGCGTTCTTTGAGCCGAGATCCGCCACGATCCGCTCGCGCTCATCGAGATCCAGCGCGATGCCCTCATAGTCGTGATAGGCGAGATCTTCGCCGACAATGAGCGCGAACTGGCTGTAGCGGCGCAGCCCGGGCTTCTGCATGGACACGGCCACGCCATAGGGCGTGTGCAAATGGACGACGCAGCCGGCGTCCTCCCGCGCCATATGCACGGCGCTGTGGATGGTGAATCCGGCTGGATTGACGACGAACGGCGTCTCTTGCTGGATTTTTCCTTCCAGATCCACCTTCACCAGGCTGGACGCGGTCATTTCGTCGAACATCACGCCGTAAGGGTTGATCAGGAAGCGCTCCTCGCCGTCCTCATCGGGCAGACGCGCGGAGATGTGGGTGAAGACCAGATCGGTCCATCCATAAAGCGCGCACAGCCGGTAGAGCGCCGCCAATTCAATCCGCGCCGTCCATTCCGCGTCGGACACTTTCCCTTCCAACCGGTCAATCGAGGTGGGGTCAGGAACGTTGATGCCGGACGCGATCGGCGCGGTCGCGGGTTTCTGTGTGGGTGTCGTATTCAATGAAGCCTCCCTATTTTCGCACTGATCTCGCAGCGGAGCTTTCGGCTTGGCAAGACCGCACGTCGATCGCCGATCGAAAAAATGCGCTCAACTTGGCCGGGTTCGCCGGATCTCTCGGCTTAAGAAGATCACCGGGAGAAGCCCGACGGCGACGATGGCCAGCGCCGGGGTCGAGGCTTGGAACAGGCGATCGTCGGACGCGAGGTTGTGGGTTTGCACTGCGAGCGTGTCGAAATTGAACGGCCGCATCAGCAGGGTGGCGGGCAACTCCTTCATGACGTCCACAAACACGATCAGCGCCGCGGTGAGAAGACCGCCTCGGATCATGGGCAGATGCACTCGGCGGAGTGCGCCGACGCTGTTCTCGCCTAAGGAACGCGCCGCGTGGTCCATGGACGGCGTCACCTTGCCAAGCGACGCCTCCGCGGTCTGCAGCGCCACCGCGAGGTAGCGCACCACATAGGCGTAGGTCAGCGCGAAGATCGAACTGGTGAGCAGCAGCCCGAGCGAGAAGCCAAGATTCTCACGCAACCAAGGGTTAAGCGCCACCGTCACCCCGCCCATGGGGATCACCACGCCCACGGCGATCACCGACCCCGGCAGCGCGTAGCCCATGGAGGCGAGCAGCGTCGCGCCGGTGGAAAGCGGCCCGGGCGCCAGCCGCGCCGCGTAGGCCATCAGCACCGCGACCCCCACCGCCACCGCCGCCGCCAACGCCGAGAGCGTGAACGAATTCCAGATCAGGGTGAGATAGCGAGGCGTGAAGAGATCATGCCCATCGATCAGGCTCATCCAAAACAGGATGGCGACCGGCAGCGCGAAGCCGAGGATCGCCGGGATGAGGCAGAGGCCCGTGGCCGCCCATCCGAGCCAACCGGTCAAACGCGGTTGGGGCAACGCCTCAAACTGCGCGCGCCCGCTTTGGAAGCGCCGGTCGCTTCGGGACCACCGCTCAAGCGCCAGCAGCAGCAGCACCAGCATCAGCAGCCAGCCGGCCAGCTGCGCCGCGGCGATGCGATCTCCCATGGAGAACCACGCCTTGAAGACGCCCGTGGAGAAGGTTTGGACGCCGAAGTACGAGACCGTCCCATAATCGGCGAGGGTCTCCATTAGGGCCAGCGCCAGGCCGGTGACGATGGCGGGGCGCGCCATCGGCAGCGCCACCCGGTAGAACGTTGCGCGCGGCGCGGCGCCGAGGGTCCGCGAGACATCCAGCATCCGCCGAGACTGCTGAAGGAACGCCGCCCGGGCCAGCAGATAGACATAGGGGTAGAGCACGAAGGTGAGCATCGCCGCCGCGCCGGGGACGGATTGAACCTGCGGGAACCAATAATCCCGCGGCCCAAGCTCGAAGGCGGCGCGCAGGCTCGATTGCATGGGGCCCGGATGGGAGAGGAAATACGCGTAGGCGTAGCCGACCACATAGGCCGGGCAGGCCAGCGGCAGGGCGAGCGCCACCTCGAGGATCCGCCGACCGGGAAAGACGTACATCGTGACCAGCCAGGCCGCGGGCACGCCAATCGCCAACACGCCGACCCCCACCATCGCCACCAGCGCGAGGGTGTTCAGCAGGTAGCGCGGTAGAACGGTGCTTGAGAGCGAAGCCCAAGCCGATCCTGTGGGTTCTAGGATCGAGAGCGCCACCCCAAGAACAGGCGCAATCACGGCGAAGGCGGCGAGCAGGGCGGCGACCTGCAGGGTGCGCGTGGCGCTGGGCTTGGGGATCGCCGTTGGCCAGGCGAGGAACGCCGCAGGCCGTCTCAATTCGCCCTTTTGGCCCGGCGCAGGCTCCGCAGCATCGCTCATTCGCGTCACCCCGCCGCCCGCCGGTCGGCCCCCTTAAAAGTCGCTGATGATGCCCTTCTTTTCCCAATCGCCATACCGGGTCGGGTCTGGCCCGTCCCGTCCGCCGATCTCTTCAGGTCCCCGGTCCCGCGCGCCGGCGGCGCGCCGGCGCTCAGCGGCTTCGCGGAGCGCGCGCTGGGCCTCAGGGCTCAGTCGCTTCGGGGCCGCTTCCGTGTCCGCCGCGGTCGCATCACCGGCCTGTTCGAGCGCCGTGGCCTCGTCAGGTCCGTGTCGCCCCGCCTTATCCTGGTCCGCCACGGGCGCGCTCCCTTTCTTGAGGCCAATCCGGCCGTGCCGGCGGCCATCTCCGCTGCTATGTGACGGTAATGTATGAGCCGCATCGAAAATATCGAAGCGTCCGCGCGCAAAGCCCCTCGCACGGCCTCAAGAGGGCAACATGAGCGCGCCTAAGCCGCCGAGGCGATCCAAGCCGCCGGCGCCGAGTAAATCGCGGCGACCGCAGGGTCCCTCAAAGGGTAGCGGGCGCGGCCCCGCGGCGGCTTCCGGCCCATCGCCTGTTCCACTCCGGGCGGCGGCCGCAGCGCTTCTGAGCCGCGTTTTGGACGAGCAGCTGTTCCTGGACGCAGCCCTCGCTGAGGAGAGGGACCGCTTCGCCGCGCTGACGCCGGGGGATCGCGCCGCGGCGCGCCGTCTGACGCTCACCGCCTTGCGCCGTCTCGGGGAGATCGATGCGGAGATAGACGCCCGGCTCGCCAAGCCCTTGCCGGAGCGCGGCCGCCCGATCCGGCAGATCTTGCGCATCGCTGCGGCTGAAACCGCCTTCGCCCAAGGCGCCGCCCATGCCGCCGTCGACGCCGCGGTGCGCCAAGCGAAGAAGGTCGACCCCCGCTTCTCCGGCCTGGTGAACGCGGTCGCCCGGCGCATCGCGGAGCAGGCCGCACGGCTCGCCGAGCGCCCGGCGGAGGAGGCGGCGCGGCTCAACACGCCGGCTTGGCTGTGGGACCGTCTCTGCGCCGATTGGGGCGCGCCCGCCGCCGCACGGCTCGCCGCGGCGCAACTCTCTCCGCCGCCGCTGGACCTGACCCTCCGCGATCCCGATGACGCGCCGCGATGGGCGGAGCAACTGGGCGCGGAGCGCAGTCCAACCGGTGGTCTCAGGCTCAAGCAGGCGGAAAAAGCGCTCACGGCGCTTCCTGGTTTTGAGGAGGGCGCCTGGTGGGTGCAGGACGCCGCCGCCGCCCTGCCCGCCCGTCTGCTCGGCGCGACAGGCCCAGGGGCGCTCAAGGGCTTACGGGTGCTCGATCTCTGCGCGGCGCCGGGCGGCAAGACCATGCAATTGGCCGCCGCAGGTGCTGAGGTGACCGCGGTAGACGATTCCGAGAGCCGCATGGCGCGTGTCTCGGAAAACCTCGCCCGAACCGGTTTGCAGGCCAAACTGGTCACCGAAGATGCGC
>JBCCTM010000070.1:0-12301 GCA_039198535.1 Pseudomonadota bacterium | reverse complement strand
GCGCTGATCGGCGCGTGTGACGAACCGGGCGGCGCAGCTCTCGCATGGGAGCAGCGACCGAGCCGCGCTCAGAGTGCTCAGGCCTGTGAACAAAGGAGCCCCGAATGGCGCTGAAAGACCTCCGAGGCATGATGAAAATTGACGATCGGGCGGCGCTTTACAGCTTCGAGGCGCATGATCGCCCGGCTCCGCCGCTGCACGCGCCCTGCATCACCTTCGGCTTTTCGCTCCGCCCGCGGCCGCATCAAGATCCGATCGAAGCGGAGGACGAGGCCAGCGTCCGCGTCCGCAACAAAGCCTGGCTCGACGCGGTCAATCGCGTGCTGAAAGCGTTCGAAGATGAGCGGTTTCGCCCGGCCGGAGCCGTGCCTGCGGGCCAGTTCTCCATGACCAAAGGCGCCGCCGCCTCGGAGGGGGAAGCGAAGCGTTTTAGGCTGTTCGCGAAGAACATCCGGATCCGGTGGACCAATCGGGGCGCGGATGGCGCGCCGCTCTGGACGCTTCCGGGTTACGTGGTGATCGACCAACAGGAGGAGTATACGAGTTTCCTGTTCACCCTCTCCCTGCTGGAGCGTGATCCGCCCCGCATGGCGTCCGGGGAGACGCCCGCGCCTCTCCCCTCCGCCATGGAGGCCCCCGAGGGCTCCCCGCCCCGGCTGCTGTTCGAAGCGCTCAAGACCTTGACCATGCGGGAGCGCGGGGCGGAGCTTGGAGGTGATTGGCGCCTCCTGGACGCCATCGGTCCAGCGCAATTGGACGCCATTGAAGCCGCACGTGAATGTGCGCTTGAAGAGCTGTGGAACGCCTTCATGCGCGACCTCGACGACGCGTGGCGCCGACCCGACGATCCCGCCGACGCCGCCGTGTTCCCGGGCGAGGCTTTTTCAGCGCTAAAGGGCGTGGTGGTCCGCGAAGACGCCCAATGGCAAACGGCCGACGACCAGCGCGCGGACGTTCTCACCTATTCGGACGCGGAGGCCTTTGACGCCCTGGAGAGCCGCCGCGCGGTGTTGCGCAATTATTTCGACGACGCCCGTAATCGCGAATACATCGGGTCGCTGGTGGTGAACCGGCAAGCGATCTACGTCTCGACGCTCGGCTCGACGCAGATCGAGCCCGGCGCGGAGGCCGCCAGCGAGACGGGCGACACGGGCAAGGCCGCGGACTTTGAACCGACCCGCTATTTTCTCCTCATCAGAAATCGACCGGACGCGCCGCAATTGGGACGAATGGTTGAGCGGATCCACGCGCTTGAGAGCCTCCGCATCGCGTCCGTCATCGATATCGACGATCTGCGCGATGTGGGCGCCGACCTCCGCCACCTTGGCGCTCGGCTCGATAAGCTGATGACGGAAAAACGCACCGATCGCGACGACGGGTTGAGCAAAATCCTCGGGCGGATCTCCGAGCATGGCGTGGATGTGCGCGGCGGGGTGTCCTACCGCATCAGCCGGGGCAGCCTCTACGCCGACGCCTTCATGCGGCGGCTACAGGAGCTTCGGGCGGATCCGATCGAAACCTGGCAACCCTATGAAGAGTTCGTGAAGCGCCGGTTGAAGGAGACCTTCGAGTTCATCAAAGAGATCGACGACCGACGGGACTTTTTGTTCACCCGCGTGCAGCTTCTGGTGCAGCGGAATATGGAGCGGGAGACCACGCAGTCGCTCAACTCCACCGACCGTCTGTCGCGGATCGCCGCCGTCGCCGCGCCAACCGCCGTGGGCGTGAGTATGGGCGACGCGATCACCAAGCTGGCGCCGATCTGGACGAACCTGCTGCCACCGGAGGCGCAGAGCCCCACGGTCCTGGCCCAGCTGGACGGGGCGACCGTAGGATTGCTGTTGGGCGTCGCGATCGCATTGCTGCTCAGCGTTCGGTGGTCTCGTCCTCAGTAGGCGTGTCGCCGATCACGCGGATACGCACCCAGCCGAACGCCCAATGGGCCAATAGGCCGGCGAGCCCCGCCGTGAGCAGCGTGCACAGCCCATAGAGCAGCGGCAGCTCCACAGAGGTGGCGTGCAGCCATCGCTCGATTCCGGCCTTAGCCAGCGTGAACTCGGCCGGTTGGGAGATCAGCGCGCCGTCGTCCCGAAGCACCATCGCGACCGCCGTATATCGACCAGCGCGCGCTGAAGGCGGCAGATGAAAGCGGGCGGTGAAGCGGCCGTTCGCGACGACAATCGGAGGGGGCGCGCCACCGTAGAAAGCGTCGGCTTGCTTGAGTTCAATCAAGGCCTCCACAAACGCATCGGGCGGTCCCTGATCGGCCAGCGCCGTTCTGACCAAAAAAGGCGCCAGCGCCGCGTGATCTTCGAGCCCCGGCGTGCTGACCGCCAACGCATGGAAGATCGGCACACGTTCGAAGCGTTGATCCTCCACATTCAACCACATGCCCCAGCGCCGCCCCTTCCGACGGACGATCACATGGCGATCCTCACCTTTGAGTAAGACGACGACCGGCGGGGAACCGGAAGAAGCGTTGTCGAACTCCATGTTGACGCTGCCGCGGATGGTCGCCTCTGCTCCATCGAACCAAAGCCCGATCTCCAGATCCTGCGGACGCGGTTCGATTGCGACGCTCGTCGAACGCGCGGCGGCGTCTCCGGCTGCATGCGACAGCGTGGCGACGATCATCGCCGCCAGGAGCATCGCCCGAGATTTGATCATGCGATCAGCCCCCATGGGCCTGCGCCCGAAGCGCCTCCAAGAGCGGACGTCGCCGCGCTCAGGGAAAACACGCTGCTCGGTTTCAGGAACAGGTTCAACGCCAGGGCGACCGCGACGCCAAGCACCAGCAACGCCAGCAAGAAGCGCAACGACGCCGCGCGGAGCACATGGGCGAGTAACGCGCCGATCTGCGCGCCCACGACACTGCCGAGCAGGAGCGTCACGGCCAGCACCGCGTCCACCGATCCGGTCTCTGTCGCGTGGAAAAGGGTGGTGCCCGCCATGACGATCATGATCTGAAACAGCGACGTGCCGATGGACATCGATGTGGTCATGCCGAGCAGGTAGATCATGGCCGGCACCATGATGAAGCCGCCGCCGACGCCCATGATCGCCCCGAGCGCGCCCACGGAAAACCCGATGCAGATGGGGGGGATGACGCTGTAGGTCTGCCCCGCAGCGCGAAAGGTCATCTGGAAGGGCAAGCGGCGAAACAGCTTCGGCGGCGCGCGCCGGATCTCGCCGCCGGCGGGCCTCGGGCTGCGCAGCGCCGCGTAACTCTCCCACGCCATCAAGCCGCCGATGGAGGTGAGCAACACCACGTAAAGCGCGGTGACCGTGAACTCCACCTGCCCGATCCGCTGTAGCTCTCCGAAGATTTCCACGCCGACCCTTGAGCCGAGCAGCCCGCTCAACAACAGAACAAGGCCCATGCGAAAGTCGATCAAAGAGCGCGCGCCATAGGCCAAAGCGCCCGACACAGCGGCCGCCACAACTTGGGGCGCCTGCGTCGCCACGGCGACGGCGGGCGGAATGCCCGACATGATGAGGAGCGGTGTGAGCAGGAAGCCGCCACCGACGCCAAACAGGCCCGAGATCAATCCAACCGCGCCGCCCAGGAATAGAATGGCCCACACATTCACGGCGACGTCTGCAATTGGAAGATAAATCAACATCTTGGGAGCACCGTACCCACAGCCCACGCCGTCGCCCGGCGCCTCTATAGCCAAGGGGATGTCGTTCAGCGACCGAAAACGCGGCCCGGGTCGTCTGTCGCACGTCCCGCGCCAGGGTCGTCGGGCGAAGGCAAGGCGCGCAACGCGCTCAGGAGAGGCATTCTGAAAAGTCCGCCGCGTCGAAGCCGCGGGTCAAAGCGACGAGGCGTGGGCCGCTCCGGCCGGGCGCAAAATCCTCCACCAAGACCTCGGGCTGCGCGATCCAGGGTTCTGGAGCGCTGACCCTGGCCGCGCGCAGGATCGCCGACAAGTCGCTCTTGCGCACCGTTCCATAGCGCGCGGGCGCCGAACGCAGCCAGACCCCCGCCAGACACTCTGCTTGGTCTTCAATCACGCCGCGCGCGATCTGACCGGTCAAATCGACGCCGAGGCTCTTTTGCACCGCGCGCGCAGTCAAACGGGCGACGGTGTAAGCGACGGCCATGTGGCCGCGCCCAGCCCCCGCGCGAGAGGTTCCGTTGAAAGAAATCCGACGCAGCTCGAGCGTATTGGTCGCGATGCAATATGCGGTGGCCCGGGTCGCCACGGCGCCGCCGCAGGCGCGTCGAGGGCCTTCCCAAGGCGCAATGAATACGGGGGGCTGAAAGACCTGGCCTTCAGCCGCCAGCTGGTCGCTCCAAAAGGATGAGATGTCCGCGGAGAGGGTGTCCAGTTCCGAGCGCCATTCATCCGCCGTTGTGAGATGCGGGCCGCCGTCAACGGGAATGCTGAAGCGCCGAAGCTGCAACGTCGCCCAGCCCGTGATCTGCGCGACGACGAAGAAAAAAGAAACTGCGGCGGCCACCGCCAGGAGGAGCCAAAGAGAGCCGCCGCTGCGCGCCGCCATTTTTGATCTCCGCTTTTCTCGCCTTTCTGGCGCGATGCGCCTGCGCCACCCCGGGACATGGCGCCAGGCTTGGCCTCACTCCGCGGCGTCCACGCCCAGCGTCGGCGCCACAAGCGAGACACGCGGGAATTTTTTCTGAAAGCGACCGCGCTCGACCGGCGTCATTTTCAGGTCCAGCGTGACGCGGCCGGCGGGATCGCCGCCGCCGCCGTCGTTCTCCAACACGCAGCCTTGGGTGTAGAGCCAAGCCAGCGCCTCGCCTTCTTCAGCGCCAAGCGCCACGGTGAAACGCGCCGCGCCGGCGTGCAGCCTTTCGTCGATTGTCTCAAGCAGCCCGGTCACGCCCTCCCCGGTTTTCGCAGACACGGCGACGGCGTTTGGCTGGCGGGCGACGGCGTTCAACGCGGCCTGCTTCTCCAAATCATCCAACAGATCGATCTTGTTATGCGCCTCGATCATTCGGTCGAGCGTCTCGTCTTCCAGACCCAACTCGCGGAGCACGTTCAAAACGTCGTCGCGCTGCGCTTCAGTTTCAGGATCGGAGATGTCGCGCACGTGCAGGATCAAGTCGGCGGCCCGCACCTCCTCCAAGGTGGCGCGGAAGGCGGCGACAAGTTGGGTCGGCAAATCGGCGATGAAACCCACCGTGTCCGAGAAGATCGCGCGGCGGCCGCTGGGCAGACGGGTGGCGCGCATGGTCGGATCGAGCGTGGCGAACAACATGTCTTGGGCGAGGACCCCGGCCTCGGTGACCTTATTGAACAGCGTGGACTTTCCGGCGTTGGTGTAGCCCACGAGGGCGACCACCGGGCGCGGCGTCTTCGCCCGCTTGGAGCGGTGGAGCCGCCTTGTGCGGACCACCTTGTCGAGCCTGCGTCTGAGGGCGACGATCTTATCGTCAAGGATGCGACGGTCGCTTTCGATTTGCGTCTCGCCGGGCCCGCCCATGAAGCCCACGCCGCCCCTTTGTCGCTCCAAATGCGTCCAGCTGCGCACCAAGCGGCTGCGCTGATATTCGAGATGGGCGAGATCCACCTGCATGACGCCCTCGCGGGTCTGCGCGCGGTCGCCAAAGATCTCCAGAATCAGCCCGGTGCGATCCAGCACTTTAACCGACCATTCCCGTTCGAGATTGCGCTGCTGCACCGGGGTCAATTCGCCATCGACAATGGCGAGTTCAATCTCTTGCTCGGCGAACGCCGCGCCAAGACTGGCGAGTTTTCCAGCGGGGAAGAGCGTGGCCGCGCGAGGGCTCGGGACGTCGACAATCTCCCCGCCGAGCACTTCAACGTCAAGCGCAGCGGTCAGGCCCAAAGCCTCTTCTAGACGCGCGGCCGCCGCGCGCCGACCGACAGCGCCGTCCCGCTTGCCCAAATCCGCGTGGATCACATAGGCGCGGGCCACTTAGAGCGCCTTACTTTTCCGCAGCAGTTTGCTCATCCGTATCAAACAAGTTCACAGGTTGCGCCGGCATGATCGTCGAGATCGCGTGCTTATACACCAGTTGGGATTGGCCGTCGCGGCGCAGCAGCACGCAGAAATTATCGAACCAGGTGAGGATACCCTGAAGCTTCACGCCGTTCACGAGAAACACCGTCACCGGCACTTTTTGTTTGCGAACGTGGTTCAGGAACGCGTCCTGTAGATTTTGTCGGTCGGAAGACATCGGCTTCTCTTATTGTTGCGCGCAGCGCGTATCCGCCGACCGTTCCAGCGCGTCGCGGGCGGACGGCGTGGCGGAGGCGACACGCTCCCGCCAAATTTACGACTAGCACAATGATGCGGTGCAGCATACCGCATTTTGCATTGCGGCGGAGCGTCTCTAAAAGAAATCGATGCTGACGCGAAATAAGTTCTCCACCGCTTTAAGATCCCGCGCCATGGCGAACATGACGACAATATCTTCCGCTTCAATTATGAGGTCTGGAGAGGGGCGCTTTACACCGTCCTTTGTGAGGATTGCGCCAATTGTCGCATCGTCGGGAAGCTCCAAATCGGCGATGCGCTTTCCGGCCATCGGCGAGGTGTTTAACACTTGTGTCTCAAACACTTCGGCTTCGCCTTCCCTCAAGGTGTGCAACGCGCGAATGCGGCCGCGGCGCACATGGCGGAGGATCGTCGACACCGTGGTTGAGCGCGGATTGACGAAGGCGTCGATGCCCAGCGGCTCGGCGAGAGGCGAGAAGCTCGGCTCGTTTGTGAGCGCAATGGCGTGTGGACACCCCATTTGCTTGGCCAGCGCGCAACCAAGCACATTCACCTTGTCGTCCTGGGTCAGGGCGACGATGGCGTGGGCGTCGGCCACATTGGCTTCGTCCAAAATCTCAGAATTCAGCCCATCGCCATGGATGACGATGGTGCGATCCAAAAGCTCCGCCGCGCGCTCCGCCTTGTCACGGTCTTGTTCGATCAGCTTTGACCGCGCATGCGCCCGCTCGAGCTCCAGCGCCACCTTCACCCCAATATTGCCGCCGCCCACCAAGATCACCCGGTCCACTGTCTCCGCTTGATGCCCAAGGAGGCGCAGCGACGTCTCGACCCGGTCTTGCGGGGCGCAGAAGAAGACCTCGTCGCCGGGCTGCAACTCCACGTCGCCGCCCGCGCTCCGCAAGCGGCGGTCTCGGACAAAGGCGAGCACCACGGCCCCCAGATCCGGGTAGTCGCTTTCAATTTGGCGCAGTGGCGTTCCCACGATCCGGCCACCCGCCTCGACGCGCGCGCCGATCAGGCGCACTTGCCCATCCAAAAACGGAGCGCTGTCGAAGGCGGAGGGCGCGTTCAGACGACGAAGCACCGCCTGCGCCACCTCAACCTCCGGCGAGATGATCACATCGATCGACATTTTCTTCGTGCCAAACAGGCCGCTCCATTGCGGCTTCAGATATTCAGGGCGGCGCACCCGGGCGATCTTTTGCGGCACTTCAAAGAGCGTATGGGCCACTTGGCAGGCGACCATATTCACTTCGTCGGAGGCCGTGGCGGCGATCAGCATGTCCGCGTCCCGGGCGCCGGCGCGGTCCAGGGTGTCAGGATGGCCCGCATGGCCGACCACGCCGCGCAAATCGAGGCTCTCGCTGACCTTGGACACCAGGCTCTCTGAGGTGTCGATGACGGTCACGTCATAATTCTCGGCGTTGAGACGCCGGGCGATCTGGTAGCCGACCTGGCCGGCCCCGCCGATGATCACATTGCGCATGTCACACCCGCGCCTGGCTCACCCGCTTGGGCTCGGCGAGCGCTTTGGATCGAACCGCGGCCCGCAGCCCGGCTCACGACCCGCTGATCATCTCATCGTCGCGAACCGCCAAACGCGCGCCGCGCCGCGACGAGGTGACCACGCCGAGGGATTTCAGCTTCCGGTGCAGCGCCGAACGCTCCATGCCGACAAACTCCGCCGTTCGCGAGATGTTGCCGCCAAACCGGTTGATCTGGGCGATCAGGTACTCCCGCTCGAAGGCTTCCCGAGCGTCGCGGAGCGGCATGGACACCAGCGAGGCGTCAAGGCCCGCCGCGCCGCCGCCTTCCACCGCGCCGCTCACCAGCTCGGCTGGCAAGTCATCGGCGCTCACCGGATCCTTCGAGCCGCCGCCCAAGATGAGGATGCGCTCGACGATGTTCTTGAGCTGGCGCACATTGCCCGGCCATTGAAACGCCTGAAGCGCGGCGATCGCGTCCGCCCCGAAACGCCGCGCCGCCAAACCCTGCTCTTTGTTGAGCCGCTCCACGAAATGCTCAACCAGGTCGGGGATGTCCTCGCGCCGCTCCGCCAGCGAGGGCGCGGCGATCGGCACCACGTTCATCCGGTGATAGAGATCTTCGCGGAAGCGCCCTTCGGAGATCTCTTGGGTCAGATCGGCCGTGGTGGCGCTGACGATGCGGAGATCGACCCGCACCGTGCCCGCCCCGCCGAGCCGCGAGAAACTCTGGTCCAGCAGCACCCGGAGGATCTTCGACTGTGTGCCGAGCGGCATGTCCGCAAGCTCGTCAAAGAACAGCGTCCCGCCATGGGCGCGCTCGAACAGGCCTTCGGTGACGACGCCGTCTTTCTCCTCGCCAAACAGGGTCAGCTCCATCAGCGCCGGTTCGATGGAGGCGGAGTTCACAACGACGAACGGCCCGTCTGCGCGCTTGGAGCGGGCGTGGAGATAGCGGGCGGCGATCTCTTTGCCGGAGCCTGGCGGCCCAGTGAACATCACCCGGCTGCCGGTGGGCCCGGCGCGCGTGAGCGATTGGCGCAACTGCGTGATCACTTGACTACGGCCCACCAGCTCCGCGACCCGCTGCTCCCGCGCGCGGAGATCCGCGTTTTCTCGCCGCAACTTCGAGGCCTCCAAAGCGCGCCCGACCGACACCAAAAGATGGTCGAGCTTGAAAGGCTTCTCGATGAAGTCGTAGGCGCCTTGTCGGATGGCGGCGACCGCCACCTCGATGTTGCCATGGCCGCTGATGATCAGCACCGGCACGTCGGGATTGTCCCGCTTCACATGCTTAAGCACCTCGATCCCGTCCATCCGGCTGCCCTGCAACCAGATGTCGAGCACGATCAAATCCGGGCGGCGGGTGTTGATCTCGCGCAGCGCGCCGTCGGCGGTGTCCGCCATGCGCGTGTCGTGATCCTCGTCGCGTAAAATATCGCTCAGAAGGGTGCGAATATCCGGCTCGTCATCGACGATCAGGATGTCGGCCATCGATCTCTCCCACACGCATCGCCCCGCATAATCCGGGGCCGTCGTCGTCCCATCGCCCACCCGACGGGCGGACGCGTACCTCATTCCCCCGCGTCGCGCGACCCCCCATCGCGTCAGTTTGCGGGCTCCGCGGCCGTCGGCTTTTGCAGCGACGCCCCCTCTGCGTCGGACGCCCCGGCCGGCTCTTCCGTCAGCGTGGCGTCCATGCGGAGCGCGTCGCTCCCCTCAGCCGCCGCGGAGGACCCTGGATCCACTGCAGTTTTCGCGCCCATCGCTTCCGCCTGAACGATGCTCGACGCAGTCTCTTCGACCTGGAGGAGCGGCAGAATAATCCGGGCCGCCGCGCCGGGGCGCGCGTCTTCGGCGAACGGCGTCGCGTCGGTCAGCTCCACGGCCCCTTTGTGCTCTTCGATGATCTTTGAGACGATGGCGAGACCAAGACCGGTGCCTTTGGCGCGCGTCGTCACATAGGGCTCAAGCAGGCGCCGACGGTCCTTCACCGGCAGCCCGACGCCATTATCCTCGATGCATATCACCGCTCGACGACCGCGCGGACCGTCGTCCTGAAGGTGGAGCGACACCCGCACTTCGGGAGGCGCGCCCTCGCGCCCCGCCGCCGCGTCCTCCTCGAGGCGTCCCTCGATGGCGTCTGACGCGTTGGTGAGCAGATTGGTAAGCGCCTGGCTGATTTGCCCGCGGTCGCAGCGCAGCCGCCAGCCCTGATCATCGTCTGCGATCTCCAGCGCATAGCGGATATGGGCGCGGCCCTCCTCCTGCAGCAGCACCGCCTCCCGCACCACCCCGTCCAACCGCTGCTCGGCCATCTTGGGGGCGGGCATGCGGGCGAAGCGGGAGAAGGCGTCAACCATGCGGCCGATGTCTTCCGTCTGCCGCACGATGGTCTCCACATACCGCTCAAAATTCTCCGCCTCATCGCCCAAGCGCTTGGCGTATTTCCGGCGCAAACGCTCCGCGGAGAGTTGGATCGGCGTGAGGGGGTTCTTGATCTCATGGGCCACGCGGCGGGCCACATCGCCCCAAGCGGCCAAGCGTTGCGCGCTGTTCAGATCCGTTAAATCGTCGATGGTGACGACAAAACCGCTCACCGGGCCGCCCGCCACCATCACGCTTTCAAAGGCGGTGGCCCCTGTCGCCACGCCACGCGCGTCGCCGGCCGAGGCCCGCTGCGTCGCGGCGCGGGCTAACAACTCATGCTCCACATCGTCCCGCGTGATGCGGATCTGCCGCTCGACGCCGCTCAGCGTCTCGTAGCGCGCATCCTCCAACAAATCGGCGAACTCCGGAGCCAAAGCGGCGAAAGGTTGGCCGATGGCGGCGTCGGCGTCGATGCGCAGCAACTGCGCGGCGGCGGTGTTGATCACTTGCACGCGCTGCCGTCCATCGAGGCCCACCACGCCGGCCGGCACGCCCAACACCACGGCCTCAGAGAACTGCCGCCGTTGCTCCGACTCGGCGTTGGCCTCCGTCAGCGCCTCCTGCTTGCGGCGGACCTCGTCGGTCATCTTGTTGAACGCCCGAGAGAGAACCGCGAGATCGTCCTCGCTGCGCTCCTCTTTCACGCGAGCGGTCAAATCGCCCTCGCCCACCCGCTGCGCCGCCTCTGAGAGCCGCGCGATGGGCCGCGACAAGCGCTCGGCGAACCAAAGCCCAAAATAAATCGCGGCGAGCAACACCAGCACGGCGAAGCCAAGATAGAGCGCGGCGAATTGCGCGAGCCAGACTCCGCGGTTCTCCTCCAATCGGGTGTAGGCGTCCACGCCCTGTTCCGTCCGGGTAAACGCGTTCAACACGTCGCGGCTCACCTCACGGGTGGCGAAGAGATAGGCGTTGCTTTCGAGGCGGAGCAGCGCGCGGATCTCATCGCCGCCGCTGGCTTGGTCGATCACCATCACCCCGGACTGCGCGCGCTCAAAGTCTTCCCGCTCCGGCGGAGCGTAGCCCCAGAGGAAGCATGTCTCGCAGCGGGCGATGATGCCGCCATCCCCGTCGATCACATAGATATTTGTGAGCGTCGCGTCTTCCGTGAGCCGGGCGAACAGCTGCGGGAAACGCCGGTCACGCACGCCGCCGATCAACTCATTGGTCTGCGCCGCCAACTGCCGCGCCAGCGCCATGGTGCGGCCGGCCATGGCCTCTCGATGCTCCGCCACATAGGCCCGCGCGACGGTCCGCGAGTTCTGCACCACCTCGCTCACCTGTTGGCTAAACCAGGCCTGGAACCCCAAATGCATCACGAGGAAGAAGAAGACGGCCACAACGATGGTGGGCGCCGCGGCGACCCCGGCGAAGACCGTGGCCATGCGCGCATGCAGACGCGCGCCGGCAGACCGCGCGCGTCGGGCCGCCATCACGCGCGAGATTTGCACGCCGATCAGTCCGATCAACACCACCAAATAAGCGACGTCCGCCGCGATCAGCGCCCTGAACCAGCCGGACGCCAAGGCCTCCTGATCGGAGGTGGAGAGGATCGCATAGGTGCTGATCGCCAAAACCGGGCCGGCGACGGCCAAGGCGACGGCCAAAATAGCGCTTCGCCGGCGGAGGGTGGAGAAATCCGACGCTTTCGCGTCTTCCCACGCGCGACCAGCGGCGGCTGCGCTCCGATCGACGCGCCCGCCGACCGCCACCCAGGCGGCGCTGGCGCGGCGGGCGAGGGCCGCAGCCCAAGCGTCGCGCCAATCCTGACCCGAGCCTTGACCTGAGCCTGGCCCTTGGGCTCGCCCCTTGGGGAACGCCGCGCCGCTTTCCGCCGGCGCGGCCGCCACTTCGGGATCGATATCGCTCGAACGCGTCAATCCGGACCCTCTCGGCCTCGATCCGCGTTAGGCTGCGCGCCGCTTGGGGCGAAAAGATGGGCTGTGATGCGCGTGGCTTCAGGCCTGTGCGTGGCGGGTTGCTACACGGTGATCGAGGCCTGGTTGAACGCCAAAGTGACAAACGAGACACGCGGGCGCGCCATGGGCACCTACCGGATCGCCGATATGGGCGCATCGCTGGTCGCGCAACTGATGATTGGCATTCTGGAGCCCGCCTCCTACGTGTCCTACAACTTGCTGGCGCTCCTATGCTGCGCCTCAATTCTG
>JBCCTM010000069.1:0-12358 GCA_039198535.1 Pseudomonadota bacterium | reverse complement strand
CGGATCCGGTTGAGCAGGCAGAGGCGGTTGCGCCGCAGGGCGCCCTCCTCCGCATTCACGGTCACGGCGTCGAAGAACGCGTCCAGCGGCGTGCGGAGCGGGGCCATGGCGCTGCAGGCGGCGGCGAAATCTTCCTTTGCGAGCGCCGCCTCCGCCTGGGCCTCCGCCGCGTCGAGCGCCTTGAACAACGCCTTCTCCGCCGGTTCGCGGGCGAGCCTCTCAAGCGGATCGAGCGAGTACTCGACGCCGTCCCTGGCCTCCTCCGCCGTCAGGATGCTGACGGCCCGCTTATGGGCCGCGCGGAGGTTCTCGCCATCCTCGGCGCCCAGCAGCGCGGAGAGCGCGTCGATGCGGCGCCGGGTCAGCGCCAGATCCGCCGCCGCCGCGCCGCCGGAGCGACGGCCAAGCGCGTAGACCGCCTCGACCACATCATGGCGCACGCCCTGATCGCGGAGATACACCTTCAGCCGCTCCGCAATGAACGCGGCCAGGTCGGCGCGCGCCGCTTCATCGAAGCCCGCCTCAGGATCCAAGGCGCGCGACGCGAGCGCGCTTTTGAGCCGGTCCTCATGCTCGGCCAGCAGCGCGTCCAGGTCGATGCGCAGATCGCCTTCTAAGATGATGCGGATCACACCGAGCGCGGCGCGGCGCAGCGCGAACGGGTCGCCGGAGCCCGAGGGCTTGGCGCCGATGGCCCAAAACCCGGCCAGCAAATCCAGCTTGTCCGCCAACGCCACCGCCCGCGCCACCGCGCCCTCGGGCGCGGCGTCCCCTGGGCCGAGGGGCGCATAATGGGTCTCGATGGCCTCCGCCACCGCCTGCGACTCGCCGGCCTCCGTCGCGTAGACGCCGCCCATATGGCCCTGCAGCTCTGGAAACTCGTAGACCATCTCCGAGCAGAGATCCGCCTTCGCCAGCGCCGCCGCGCGCTCCGCGAGGTCCGGCTCGGCGCCTGTATAGGGCGCGACGCTGCGGGCCAGTGCGCGCAGGCGATAGACGCGGTCCGCCTGCGAGCCGAGCTGGTTGTGGAAGGTGACCGCGGCGAGCTTCTCCGCCATCGCCTCAAGCCCAGTGGCTAAGTCATTGCGGTAGAAAAACATCGCATCGGAGAGCCTCGCGCGGAGCACGCGCTCATTGCCCGCCAGGATGGTCTCCCCGCCATCGGGCGCCTCGACATTGGCGACGGTCACGAAGCCGGTGATCCGGCCGCTCGCGGCCTCCCGCGCCGCGAAGAACTTCTGGTGCTCCTTCATGGACGTGCGCAGCACCTCCGGCGGCAGCGCTTGGAATTCCTCGGCGATGCGGCCGAGCAGCGGCGCGGGTTTCTCCACGAGGCCGGTCACCTCCTCAAGAAGCCGCGGGTCCTCGACGAGTTCAAGCCCGGCTTCCGCGGCGAGGCGGGCGGCCTCGGCGTGGATAAGGGCGCGGCGTTCCTCCGGGTCGACGATCACGCCGGCCCGGCGCAACGCGGTCTGGTAGTGCTTCACGCCTGTGACGGTGATCCGTTTGGGCGCCCCGGTGCGCCGATCGGCGCCATGCACCCGGTGCCCAAAGGTGGCGTCCCCGGCGACAAGCCCGCCGACGCTAAACGGCGCGACCGCGCCCTCTCCGCCATCGAACAGCATGCAGAGCACGCCGCGCAGGGGCCGGACCCAGCGAAAACTCCCCTCGCCCCAGCGCATCGATTTCGGCCAGGGGAAGCTCTCCAGGATCTCCGGGGCGAGGGCCCCGATGATCTCCGCCGCGGGGCGCGCGGGCGTGTTCTTCACTGCGAAATACACCTGGCCTTTCTTCGGATCGCCCGGTTTGGCCTCGCGGATCTCGAGATCCTCCAGGGCGAGCCCGGTTTTCCGCAGAAAGCCCTGCACCGCCTGCTCCGGCGCGCCGACCCGCGGCCCCTTCACCTCCTCCGACGCCGCCGCCGCCTCGCGCGCGACGCCTTCCACGATCAGGGTCAGACGCCGCGGCGTCGCCAACGCGCGGGTCGCGCCATGGGGCAGCGCCGCCTCGCGGAAGCCTTTGACAAAAAGCGCCTCCAGATCCGCCGACGCCTTCTTCTGCATGCGCGCGGGGATTTCTTCGGAGAACAGCTCCAGGAGCAGATCAGGCATAAGGTCTCGCCGGGTGGGGCCGGCCCGGTCGGGCCGCGTCGGCGAGAGCCCTAGTGGGTTTTCCGATCCGAGAAAAGCGGCGCTTCGGGATCAGCGGGTCGCCTGATCCTCGCGTAGCCTCTCCGCGATCTCGTCCAGCAGCCAGAGGCGTTGACGATGCATCGTGCGCACCCGCGCGTCTTGGGCGGAGGCGCGTTTCGCGTGGGCGCGTCGGATGGCGTCGCTCAGCGCGTCATACTGGCTCGCCATCTTCTCGAAATGCGCGTCCTCTTCTCGCAGGCGGCGCACGGCGTTCTCAAAATGCGGAAACGCCTCCGGAAGAGCATGGGGCATCGCGGGCATGATCAGGGCCTCTCATCAGGGCGAGCATTGGTCGCGGTCAGCCATGCCAAGCGGCGAGGCGCGCCGCTTTGCGGGAGATCAAAACCCGGGCGCAGGCGCTGCTGCGCGCCGCCGAGCGCTATGGCCCCTCCGGCTGGTCCGCTTCTTCTGTCTTTGGGTCGGGACGGGTGAGCACGAAAACGGCGGCTCCGGCCAGCGCGACAGCCTGGATCGCCAACAGCCATCCGGGCGCGCCGAGCGCGACGCTGAGGAGGAAGGTCGCGGCCATCGCCGCCGCCGCCGCGCGCTTCACCGGGCGGCTGATCGCGCCCTCATCCCGCCAATTGCGGATCAGCGGCCCGAAGCGCGGGTGGTTGAGCAGCCAGGCGTGCAGACGCGGCGAGGAGCGCGCGAAGGCGAAGGCCGCCACCAATAGAAAGGGCGTGGTCGGCAGAAGAGGCAGCGCCGCGCCCAGAATCGCGAGCGCCAAGGCCAGGCCGCCCAGCACGAGCCAGATCAGCCGCGCCATGATCCCACCACCAACCGGCCGCGCGCGTATTCAAATTTGAATTCCATGAGAGCAATCATGTGGATTGTGAGAAAATTTCCGAATGGCAAAGTGTCTCCATCGAAACGCGACACACCACGGAGAAAGACCATGACGGACCTTCTGATCGGCTTGCTGAACGGCGCCCACACCCCTGCGGGCGTGATCCTCGCCACCCTGGCCATCACCGCGCTCGCCTTGCGCGTCGCCCGCGCGGCCCAGCCCCGGCGGGCCGCCGGCTAAGACGACCACCCCCCTTACAACGACGATCGACTTTAAGCCGCGCCCCGCGCGTGGCTTCAGCAAACACCACGGAGACGAACCATGACGGACCTACTGATCGGCTTGCTCAACGGCGCTCACTCCCCCGCCGGCGTGATCCTGACCACGCTGGGCGCGACGGCGATCGTGTTGGTCGCCGCCCGCGCCGTGCAGCCGCGGCGCGGTCACCAACTGAAGTCGACCAAGCCAAAGAGAGACGCGGCGTAGACGAGGCCGATGACCGTCAGGATCACCAACGCCCAGACCAGCATCTTCACGACCTGCTCGGTGGCTTGGGCGTAGCTGTCGATGAAACCGTCGAGCGCCGGATCTCCGCTGGATCGCCGCTCGGTGACCACCTCAACGCCCTCGCCCTGGCGGGAGACGTCGGTTTCGCCGAGATAGGCGCGTAGGCCCGGCGCGAACACCGTGGCCAAGCCGGCGATCAGGAACAGCCGCGCGTAGAGGCCGAGGCCGAGCGCCAACGCGCCGGCGATCAACCAATTCGCGTCCAACCCGCCAGGGCTGAGCGCGAAGGACGCCACCGCGGCGGCGACGAGGATGGCGCCGAGCGTGGCGACGCCCCAAATCAGGCGGAGCCGCCCCAAAGAGGGCGCGGCCCCAAGCTCAGGCGACGGCGCCATCGCCGTCAGCCGGCCAGCGCTTTGTTCAAGTTCTCATCGACCTTCTCAAGGAAGCCCATGGTGCTGAGCCACTTCTGGTCGGGGCCGACAAGCATGGCGAGATCCTTGGTCATGGAGCCCGCCTCCACCGTATCGACGATGGTGCGCTCCAGCGTCTCGGCGAAGTTCTTGAGCGCGGCGTTGTCATCCAGCTTCGCGCGGTGCTTCAGCCCCCCTGTCCAAGCGAAGATGGAGGCGATGGAGTTGGTGGAGGTCTGCAGCCCCTTTTGATGCTGACGGTAGTGGCGCGTCACGGTGCCATGCGCCGCCTCGCTCTCCACAATCGCGCCGTCCGGCGTCATCAGCACCGACGTCATCAGGCCCAGCGATCCGAAGCCCTGCGCAACCGTGTCGGACTGCACATCGCCATCGTAGTTCTTACAGGCCCAGACATAACCGCCACTCCACTTCATGGCGCAAGCGACCATGTCATCGATCAAGCGGTGCTCGTAAGTGAGATCATTTTCTTCGAACTTCTTTTGAAATTCGGTCTCATATACCTCTTGGAACAAATCTTTAAAGCGCCCGTCATAGGCCTTCATGATCGTGTTCTTGGTGGAGAGGTAGCACGGGTACTTTCGATTGAGCGCGTAATTCATCGACGCTCGGGCGAAGTCTCGGATGCTCTCATCGGTGTTGTACATGGCCATCGCCACACCGGATCCGCTGAACTTGTAGACCTCGTGCTCCGTGACGGTCCCGTCATCACCCTCGAACTTGATGGTCAGCTTGCCCGGGCCCTGGGGTTTGAAATCCGTGGCGCGGTATTGGTCGCCAAACGCGTGGCGGCCGATAATGATCGGTTGCGTCCAGCCGGGCACGAGCCGCGGCACGTTTTTGCAGATGATCGGCTCGCGGAACACAACGCCGCCCAGGATGTTGCGGATCGTGCCGTTGGGGCTGCGCCACATCTTTTTGAGGCCGAACTCCTCCACCCGCTCTTCATCGGGCGTGATGGTCGCGCATTTGACGCCGACGCCGTACTTCTTGATCGCCTCGGCGCTGTCGATGGTGATTTGGTCATCGGTTGCGTCGCGGGCCTCGATGCCGAGGTCGTAATACTTCAAATCAATGTCGAGATACGGCAGGATGAGCTTCTTCTTGATGAAATCCCAGATGATGCGGGTCATCTCATCGCCATCAAGTTCGACGACGGGGTTCTCGACTTTGATCTTGGTCATTGTCGCTCCTGTATGCTCGCAGCCGGCAGTGCGCTGACTGAACCGGTTGCGCGATGAAAGCTCTCGCGGAGCGGTAGCACATTGGGATAGCGCTGTTTCGGCCGGGCCGAGCGACATGTCGCCGCGGAAACGGGCGCGCTCTGTATACGATTTCGGAGGCCAGGGGATGACGCTGGGCTATCAGGTGGATCGAACCATTGACGCGCCGCCTGAGCGGATCTGGGCGGTGCTGACGGATGCGGACGCGGTGACGGGCGGCGGCCTGGGCGTCCTCCGGATTGAGGGCGACATGCGGCGGGGCGCGCGGCTGAAGATTTGGTCTGAAATCGCCCCGGATCGCGCCTTCCCGGTGACAGTGACGGCGTTCGACGCGCCCCGTCTCATGGTGTGGGAAGGCGGCATGCCGCTCGGGTTGTTTAAAGGCGTCCGCCGCTTTGAACTCGCGCCCGCCCCGGGCGGCGGCGCGCGCTTTGACATGACAGAGCGCTTCTCGGGTCTTCTGTCCGGCCCGATCAGCCGCACGATCCCCGATTTGACCCCCAGCTTCGAAAAATTCGCCGACGGTCTGAAGCGGCTGAGTGAAGGCGGGGCGGGTTAGCGCTCCGCGGCCGCCATGACGGCGCTGATATCAGGCAATGGCGCTGTATGGGCGGTGGTTAGCCGCGCTTTGGCGCCTCTTTCGAGGGCCGTTGCGGCGCGAAGAGCCAGTGGCAGAAGGCGAAAGCCAAGGCGGCCCCAACCAGTTGCGCCGCGATGAAGGGCGGCGCGTCTGCGGGACGAATTCCGGCGAAGGTATCCGTGAACATCCGCGCCACCGTCACCGCGGGGTTGGCGAAGCTGGTCGATGCGGTGAACCAGTAGGCGGCGGTGATGTAGAACCCCACCACCGCGGCGACCGCGTCGGGCCGGTGGCGCACCGTCGCCAGGATCGCCAGGATCAGGCCAAAGGTGGCCACCACCTCGGCGAACCATTGGGACGGGCCGGCGCGGACCGTCGAGGAGACCTGGCCTAGATCCAGCCCGAACATGGCGTGGGCCGCCAGCATGCCGAGCAGACCGCCGACGATCTGCGCCGCGCCATAGGCGGTGGTCTCCACGGCGCTCAGCTCTCCGCGAAGCGCGAACACAAGGCTCACCGCCGGGTTGAAATGAGCCCCTGAGATTGGCCCGAAAACGATGATCAGCACGTAGAGGATGGCGCCGGTGGGGATCGTGTTGGCCAGCAGCGCCACGGCGGCGGCCTCGCCGGCGAGATCGGCGGCCATGACGCCAGACCCGATCACGCCCGCCAGTAAGAACGCCGCGCCCATGGCCTCGGCGGCGAGCCTGCGAGGAAGATCGCTCATACCCGTGGTCCTTCCGCCTGGGCCGGGCCCGGGTCGAATTGCTGGACCATCCGACCCGCGAACACCCAACTGAGCGCCGCCATGGCCGCCGCCGTCCCGAGGCAGAGCGCCAATCCGCCAAACTGGAAGCTGAGGCCCGACAGTAAAGTGCCGAGCAAACGGCCCGCTGAGTTTGACATGTAATAAAAGCCCACATCCAGCGTGACCCGCTCCCCTCTGGAGAAGGCGAGGATCAGATAGGAGTGCACCGAGGAGTTCACAGCGAACACATAGCCGAAGGCCAGCAGGGCGAGCACCACGACCACAGGCATCGCGCTCTCCCAGGCGGGGACCATGGCGACCCCGGCCAGCCCTGCGGGAATCAGCGTTAGAAGGCCCACCCACCAGCGCGCCTGCTCGACGATGGCCGCCAGGGGCGCGACGTCGCCGGTGACCGGATCCTTGGCGCGCACGATCCGCGGCGCCGCGGCCTGGACGGCCCCGTAGAACAAGATCCAGACAGCCATGAACGCGCCGATCATGAAGAAGGCCGCGCGATTGCCTTCGGTGGAGCCGTCCGACAGCACGCCGTAGAAGTAAATCGGGATCCCCACCACAAACCAGACGTCCCGCGCGGCGAACAAAAACACCCGCGCCGCCGAGAGCCAGTTCACATTCGGATCGGTGGAGAACACGCGGCTGAAGGGCACCTTGGGTTTGCCCCGGGGCAGGCCCGCCGGCATCAAAAGGGCGGTGGCGATGAACAGGACGGACAGCGCCGCCGCCATGCCGAGCACCGCCGCCTCGAACCCCGCCAGCGCCAGCAGCGCCGCACCAAGGAGAAAGCCGATCCCCTTCACGGCGTTCTTCGAGCCTGTGAGCAAGGCCACCCAGCGGAACAACGCGCCCTCCTGACTGTCGGGCGCCAAGATCTTTACGGCGCTTTTGGCGCTCATCTTGGTGAGGTCTTTGGCGACGCCGGAGGCGGACTGCACCGCCATCACGAAGGCCACCGACGCCCAGACGCCCCAGCTCGGATCGAGCGCCGCCAGGGCCAGCAGCGCGCCGATCTGCAGCAGGAGCCCCGCATACAGCGTGCGGGTCAGGCCAAAGCGGGCGGCCAGCCATCCGGCGCACAGATTGGTGAGCACGCCCATGAGCTCATAGCCCAGGAACAGGTAAGCGAGTTGGATGGGCGAGAAGCCCAATTTGTGGAAATGCAGCAGCACCAACATGCGCAGCGCGCCATCGGTGAGCATGAAGGCCCAATAGCCGAGGGTTACGGTGGCGTAGGCGGCCACCGGGTTCCCCGCGCGCCCGGTCGCGCCCGCCGGATCCGCCCCGCTCACAATGACGCCGCCACCAGCCGCGCCACATCGGCTAAGCGATGCGAATACGCGAATTCGTTGTCATACCAGGCGTAGACCTTCAGCTGTGTGCCGGCGACCACCAGGGTCATGGCGGCGTCGATAATGGCCGAGCGCTTGTCGTTCACATAGTCGGTGGAGACCAGCGGGCGCTCCTCATAGCCGAGAATCCCCCGAAGCGGCCCCTCCGCATGGCGCTTGAACAGGGCGTTGACCTGTTCGGCGGTGACCGACCGCTTCATCTCGAACACACAGTCGGTCAGGGAGGCGTTCAGCAGCGGCGCGCGCACGGCGTGACCGTTCAACCGGCCCTTCAGCTCCGGATAAATCAAGGTGATCGCCATGGCCGAGCCGGTGGTGGTGGGGATCAGCGCGTTGAGACCCGAGCGAGCCCGGCGGAGATCCTTGGCGGGCTTGTCCACCATCACCTGGGTGTTGGTGACGTCATGGATCGTGGTGATGGACCCATGGGCGACGCCGATCTCCTCGTGCAAAACCTTCACCACCGGCGCGAGACAATTCGTGGTGCAGGAAGCGGCGGTGACCAGATCGTGCGCTTCGGCGTCGTAGAGGTGATGATTGACGCCGTAGACGAGGTTCAGCGCCCGCGCCTCTTTGACCGGGGCGGAGACCACCACCTTTTTGACGCCGGCGTCGTAGTAGGGGGCCAGCGTGGCCTCGGTCTTATGGGCTCCGGTGGCGTCGATGACGATGTCTACCCCGAGCTCCCGCAGGGGCAGGGCTTCGATGGCGCTGCTCTGCGTTGTCCGGATACGGCGATCACCCAGCAGCAGCAGGTCGCCTTCATGGCCGATCCGCTCCCGCCAACGGCCATGTACTGTGTCGAATTCCAGGAGATGCGCATAGGTCGCCGCATCGCCCTTGGCGTCGTTGGCCAAGACGATCTCGCCGTCGAACCCGTCGTCGATCAACGCCTGCAGCGCCAATTTGCCCGTCCGGCCCAGACCATTGATGGCTAGTCGCGCCATGTCGCGCCCTGTTCCCGTCGATTATTGACTGATGCGGTTCCGCGGACCGGGGCGGGCATTCGACCGATTTCGTCCAGCCGCTTCTGTAAAGAGAGACTGTCGAGCGTCTCCAACGGCAAAGCGGTGAAGGCCGCCAAGCGGTTGTGCAGATGCCGGTAGGCCTCTGCGAAGGCTACGGCCCGCTCCGTCTCGCCGCCTTGATAAGCGGAGGGATCCTCCACGGACCAATGGGCGGTCATCGGCTGCCCTGGCCAGGCGGGGCAGGGCTCGTTGGCGGCCCGGTCGCACACGGTAAAGACGAAATCCAACGCAGGCGCGCCGGCGGTGGAAAACTCTTTCCAGTCCTTCGAGCGCAAGCTGGAGACGTCGTAATTGAGACCTTCCAGCAAGGTCAGCGTATTCGGATGCACCGCGTCCCGCGGCGTGGAGCCGGCCGAATACGCCTTGAAGCGGCCAGGAGCCAGTCGGTTAAGGATCACTTCGCCCATGATGGAGCGGGCGGAGTTGTGCGTGCACAGGAACAAGACTTTGAACACGCCGCTCTCGACCTTCATCTGCTCCCGCCCCCTTTGAACTCTTCTCAAAAACGGCGCTGCGGCCGGGGCGCAGGCTTCGGGCTTGCCGCGACAACAATCGGCCGCGAGGTAACCCAGCACCTCGCCCGCCCGTTCAATGTCGGCGGCGTAGAGGATCGACCGCCCCTCCCGCCGCGACCGGATCAGCCCCTCCCGCTCAAGGCGGTCGAGCTGATTGGAAAGCGTGGTGGACCGGACGCCCAGCGCCGCCGCGATCTCCCCCGCCGCCGCCTCATCCGGCGCGCGGCGCACCAGCAACCTGAAAAGATCGAGCCGTCCTTCATGGGCCAACGCCGCGAGCATCGAGATGGCGCGCTTTTTTTCCATAATTCATGAGATCATGAAATAAGGAACTTTACAAGCGCGAAGACGGCCGTCCGCCCGGGCATCGAGGCGCGGCGCGCTTAGCGTTGGGCGGCCGCCAAGACGGCGCTGATCTCGGGCAGCAGCTCGGTTCGAGCGGTGGCGACGAGGGCTTCCAGTTCCTCCCGGGACTGGCGACGCTGGAACAGCACGGACGTCACCTGTCGACGAAAAGCGTCACGCACGCCCGCCCTCTCCAGAAAGGCGGCGGTGTCGTCATAGAAGCCCTGCGTCCGCGCCAGCCAATCGGCGGGGGCGATGAAGTAGGCGGGATGGGTGGTGCTGTTGAAGAAGCGCATGCGCAGGCTCGGCCAGTCATTGGGGTAAATCGCCCGCGTGCCGTCCAAGTTCATCTTCTCTGCGATGAACGTCTCGAGCCGCCCCACATTATCCGCCAACTCCGCCTCCAAGGCGGAGAGGAAGCCGAACTCGCTGCGCGTGAGCGGCGGGCCCGCCAAGTCGTCGAGCCCCGCCTGGGTCGCGACATCAGCGATGCAGCGCCGGTAGCTCTGCAGCTTCGCGCCGCATTCAGCCTTCACCGCCTCGGGGTTGAGCGCCGCAGACCCGGCCCCGAAACTTTGGAGACAGATGCTCGGAAGGTCACCCGCGCAGGCGACCCCACCGCCCTGCGCCGCGGCTGGGCCGCTTAACACCAGCGCAAAAGCCGCCGCCCGCACCGCGCAGGCGCGCAGACGCGCCCTGTGAAAACCTGTCATGACATCGCCCCCCTTTATGCGCGAGAACCGTCCGGCCGCGCGGCGCACTCTATGGATCGAAAATAGGGCGCCGCTTGGGTCGCGCGCGAGACCATCCGCGCCGCCCACCGAGGAGGATCGCCGACGCCATGCTGGGCCGCTTCGCCAATATCGTGCTGATGGCCCTGCTGCCCGTCGCCCTCACCGCGCCCCTCGCGGTGTCGGAGGTGTCCTTCTGGTTCTACAGCGTCCGCGAGGAAATCTCGATCATCGGCAGCCTGATCGCGCTCCATGAGAGCGGCGATATGATGCTGTTTTATTTGATTTTAGCGCTTTCTGTGCTCGGCCCCTACCTGCGCCTGTTTCTGATGACCTACGCCGCGTTCTCCAGCGCGGCCATCGCGCTCCGGGTGAAGCCGGTGCTGGAGCTGGTGGGCCGGTTCTCCCTCATCGACATCATCATCATCTCTTTGCTGGTGATCTCGTTCCGCGTGCCCGAGTTCAAACTACAATGGGGCTTCTATCTCGTTCTAATGCTCTGGGTGGTGGACATGATCGCCTCTTGGTCGATCTGGCGTCGCGTGCAGCTGGAGGCTCAGACGACGGCGGACGCGCCGGCGGTCACGGCGTCGCCGCGCGCGAGGATTGAGGATCGCCGGGGCGACCGGGACAGCGCGCGTGGCGCGGCCCCGCTCACGGCCGCCGGCGCCGCTTCTCCGAAAGCGCGCGGACCACGCCGCGGAGCATTCGGGCGTCTTGCCCGGTCATGGCGGCGCGGCTGAGAAAATTGCGGAGAGAGGCCACCATGGCGGGCCGCTTCGCCTCCGGCCAGAAATGCCCCGCCTCATCCAACTGGTCGATCAAATGCGCGGCCACGCCCTCCACCTCCGCCATGGTGGCCGGCGCGTCGTGTTGGGCCGCGCCGGCGCCCATGCGCTCTCCCATGGGCTCTTCCATGGGTTCTTCCATGGGTTCTCGGCCCTCGCCCCGCCGCGCCATCTCGGCCTGGCGCAGCTCATAGCTCATCAGCAGCACGCATTGCGCCAGGTTGAGGGACGCGAAGGCCAGGTTCGCCGGCACCGCGATTATGGCGTTGGCGCGGATCACGTCGGCGTTCTCAAGCCCCGTGCGTTCGGGCCCAAACAGCACGCCGCAGCGCTCGCCCGCCGCATGGCGAGAGACGATCTCCGCCGACGCTTCTCGCGGCGTCAGAACGCGCTTGGTCAGCTCCCGCGGGCGCGCCGTGGTCGCGTAGACATGGGCGAGCGCCGCCGTCGCCGAGACCACATCGGGATAGACGCGCGCAGCCTGCAGCACCCGGTCCGCGCCGGACGCCATGGCCTCGGCGGCGGGATTGGGCCAACCATCCCGAGGGGCGGCCAGGCGGAGATCGCTGAAGCCGAAATTCCACATGGCGCGGCAGGCGGCGCCGATATTCTCGCCGAGCTGCGGCTGCGCGAGCACCATGGCCGGGCCGTCCAGCTCCACGGGTCCGTCTTCCGCCCGGCCCGCCGTCTTATCCGTCCCCGCCATCGAACTCCCTCGATCCTCTCGATCGCTTTGCGCACCAGGCCGATTTCCCGCGCGCTTTAAGCGCTCCTTATGGGCGCTTCGCCTAGACCTGTCGGCTCATTGGTCCTACTTAAGGACTGATCAGGACAGCGTCGCGCCGACGCCACCCATCCAGCTGAATTGAACTCCCATGTCGAACGCCATTTTTGAAGACGTCGCCGCCCGGCCGAACCGAGCGAGGAGCGAGGGCGCGCGAGACGCCATCGCCGCGCGGGATCGCGCCCGCGTCCGCGTTTGGCTCATGGTTTTGATGGCGATGGTTGTGATCCAGATCATGGTCGGCGCGCTGACCCGCATCACCGATAGCGGGCTCTCCATCGTGGAGTGGCGCCCCGTGACAGGCATGATCCCGCCGCTGACAGAGCAGG